>NZ_JACVTT010000022.1:0-52979 GCF_016624665.1 Stenotrophomonas sp. S39
ACGCCCAACCCCGGTCTTGCCGTGTGCGCAGGACAGCGCACACGAGCAAGCGGCGACCGAGCTTGCATGGACGTACTTGCAGCGCCCCCCTCAACCGGACCCACCCCGCCATCCCACGGACAGCCCGCTTTTGACGTTGACGTTGCCTCTGCGGGTGCAGGGCGCAGCCCTGCCGAACACCCTTACACCGCGCTGTAGGCCCGTTCGGCCGCGCAGAACACATTCCCTGGCGCAAACAACTCGCCCAGATGGTGCAGCGCCTGCCGCCGCTGCTGCGGTGGCCGGTAATCGTCCCCGGTTCCCATCAGCATCTGCTGGAACTCCAGCAGATCCTGCAGGATGCGCACGTGCCGGTACCAGGCAATCCACTGCGGATCGCCCAGGTCATCGCCGTAACCATCGGCAAATCCCTGCGGGCGCTCACGCCCCCAACGGCCACCCACCGCCGCGCCGACAAACATCAGGTCGCGTTCGCGGGGCGCCAGCGAAAGGCCGTCCCAGTCGATCAGGTGCAGTGCGCCGTCGTGACCCATCAACACGTTTCCCGCATGCAGATCGGTATGGCACAGGTACAACCGCGGCACGCTGTCATGCAACGCCTGCTGCAACTGCCGGGCCCGCGCGTGCAATGCGGCGATGCGCGGTCGCTGCCGCCCCCACATGGCCAGGAAGGCACGGCTCCAACGGTCCTGTGCCACTGGCAGCGCTGCCGGTTGCTGCAGCCACTGGCCAACGGTCTGCAGCGCGGACGCATCCAGCACCCTGTGTGGCAGCCCTTCCGCCAACGTGGCGGGTACCTTTGCATCGTGCAGCTGGCGCAGCACTTCCCCCAGCCGGCGCCACTGCGCCGCGCTCAGCGGTGCCTCGAAACCGGATTGCCCTTCGATATAGGGGAACAGGGTGAACTGCAGGCCCCAGCGCGTAACCGAGGCCCCCCCGGTCAGTGCCGGCCACGGCGCCACCACTTCTTCGATGCCCAGCGGGCCGCGCATCCAGTGCAGGCCCTCCCACACCACCGCGCCCACCTCGTAGCTGCGGCACTTCAACCACCACTGGCTGCCGCGTGCGTCGATACGGAACACGCCGGCATTGGCGTCGGCACCCACCGCACGCGGCACCACGGCGGTGGCCGTGACGCCGTAGGACTGTTGCAGGACTTCGCCGATCTGCTGCGCCGAAGCGAATGGCATGGTTGAGCGCGTACCGTGGGGTTGGATCCAGTGTCGCATCAAGCCCAGTGAACGCGCAGGCAATCCGGTCACAACATCAACATGCATCCCTCGCCAGGGGCATCGGAGGAAGCGCTGGAAGCCAAGACGCGTTTCATCGGCGGTCGCCCCATAGCGATCAAGGAACGGTTTCACCGAGCGGGCGTTCCCGAAGCTGTCCACCACGCTGAGAATCGCCGTGGGTGACCATGCAGTGCTCGCCCTGCTGCCGCTGCCGCAGCAGCGCAGCACAGGCATGCGCCGCGCTCAGCCCAGCCGCATCGACAATTCCACATCCTCGGCGAACGGCAACGACAGGTAGCCGCTGCCCGGCGCACGCACGCGCTGCAGGTAGGCCGGGCTATCGTCGGCATTGTCGGCCACAATCAGCGCCCCCGGGCGCAGGTGCGGCTGCAGCAGGTCCAGCACCTCGGCATACAGCACCTTGGCGCCATCCAGCAGCACCAGATCGATCGGCGCGGGCAGGTCCTGCGCCAGCGTCTGCAGGGCATCGCCGGCACGCAGGTCCACCAGGTCATCCAGTCCGGCCTCACGCAGGTGCGCGGCGGCGCGCTGCAGCTTGCCCGGTTCGAATTCGGTGGTGACCAGGCGGCCGCCGCCGTTGTCGCGCAGCGCTGCGGCCAGGTGGATGGTGGAAATACCGAACGAGGTACCAAATTCAACGATGTGGCGCGCGCCACTGCTCCGCGCCAGCAGGTACAGCAGCTTCCCGGTGTCGGCCGACACCGGCAGCCACAGGTCCTTCAGCAGCTCGCCATACAGCCGGGTGTACTCGCCGCGGCTGCCCAGCAGGCGCTGCCGTTCGGCCGGCGGCACCGCAGTCAGGGCCGGGCTGAGGGCGCTGTCGGCTTCATCGAACAGGCGCTGCAGCAGCGGCGCCACGGGGGAGGATGTCAGGGTGGTCATGCAGGGCTTCCAGAGAGGGGTCAATGACGTTTCACGGGCGCCAGCCGGCGGCTAGAATGCGAGTAATCCGTCGCAAACAAGATTAGGCGCCCTCCCCTGGGCTGACTATTCGCATTGGAACCGACTCATGTCCGAGCGCCGTCCGCCGCAGATTTCCTCGAGAAAACAGCCTCGCCAGGCTCGTTCCAACGACCTGGTCGGAGCCATCCTGCAGGCCGCTGCTCAGGTTCTGCGCGATGAAGGCGCGCCCCGTTTCACCACCGCGCGGGTAGCCGAGCGGGCCGGCGTCAGCATCGGGTCGCTGTACCAGTACTTCCCCAACAAGGCGGCGATCCTGTTCCGGCTGCAACACGATGAGTGGCAGCAGACCAGCGCGATGCTGCGCGACATTCTGCAGCGCACCGACGGCCCGCCGCTGCAGCGTCTGCGCGCGCTGGTACAGGCGTTCATCCAGTCCGAATGCGATGAGGCGCAGATGCGCGGGGCGCTGGTTGACGCCGCGCCGCTCTACCGCGATGCGCCGGAAGCCGAGCAGGCCCGCAATGGCGCCGACGCGGCCATGCTCGCATTCATGACCGAAACACTCCCCGATGCCAGCGCAGCGCAACGGCAACTGGCGGTCGATCTGATCCACACCACGCTGGGTGCCACCGGCCGCGAGTTTTCCAGCGTGCCGCGTACGGCGGTGGAGATCAGCACCTACGCCGATGCGGTCGCTGACATGTTCTGCGCCTATCTGCAGCAGCTTGGCGCGCGGTGAGCGCGCCGTGACTCAGCGCGCGTAGAACCCGAGGAACATCGCCACCGCCGACTCGGCGACCTTGCGCCTTTCGGCGGGCCCCAACGGCGGCTGGCCCATGGTCACCTGCGGCCAGAACGCGAAGCCCTTCACCAGGCCCTGCAACTGGTGGTCGGCGAATTCCGGATCGACCTCACGCAGGCGCCCATCGGCGACGGCCGCGCGGATCCACGCGCTCACCCCGCCTTCCTTCTCGCCCATTCGGCAGACGATGGCCTGCGCGCGCTCCGGCGAGTGGATGATCTCGGCCATCGCCACGCGGGCCAGATCGATGAAGTTGGCATCGCCCAGCAGTTCCAGCTTCTGCCCCAGCAACTGCAGGAGCTGCACGTCCAGCGGCAGATCGGCGCGGTAGGGAAGCACGACAGCGGCCATGCTGCTTTCCCAGAGTTCTTCCAGGATGTGGCCGAACAGTTCTTCCTTGCTGGGGAAATGGTTGTAGACGGTGCGCTTGGAGACGCCTGCGGCTGTGGCGATGCGGTCCATGCTGGTCGCCTCATAGCCGGCGCTGCGGAACTCCTCCACCGCCGCGCGCACGATGGCTTCGCGTTTGCGGTCGGTCAGGCGTTGCGGGGCACGGGACATGGCGGGAACCAGGAAACTGAACGGATGTGCACATTTTACACCGACCGGTGTACTTTCCTGAAATCGGAAACTACACTGTGCAGTGTACCCAGCGGACGTCAACGATGAAGCGCCTGCTCCTTGTCCTCCTGTTCGGAACCCTTGCCGTGACTGCCTATACCTTCTGCAAGTCCTGGTCCCTCCCCGACTTCCCCGATTCGCCGCAGTACAGCGATGGCAAGTTCCGCAACGCCCTGCCGAAGCCGGCGATGGGCCTGCGCGCCGGCGCCGAGCTGTGGTGGACGTTCCTCTTCAACCGGCCCAAGGGCACCGTGCCAACGGCGCCCATCCCGGTGCAGGCACTGGACCGTGCGGCGCTGGATGCCGCGCCGGATCGCAGCCTGTTCCGGCTTGGCCACTCCACCCTCCTGTTGAAGCTGCGCGGCCAGTACTGGCTGACCGACCCGGTGTTCTCCGAGCGGGCCTCGCCGGTGCAGTGGATGGGCCCGGCCCGCTTCCATGCGCCGCCGATCAGCATCGAGGACCTGCCGCCGATCGCCGGGGTGATCCTCTCGCACAACCATTACGACCATCTCGACCATGCTGCGGTCATGCAGCTGGCCGGCAAGACCGCTCGCTTCATCGCGCCGCTGGGCGTGGGCGACCAGCTGATTGCCTGGGGCGTGGATGCGGCCAAGGTCGAACAGCTGGACTGGTGGCAGTCGACCGAGGCCAACGGCCTGCGCCTGACCGCCACCCCGGGCCAGCACTTCTCCGGTCGCGGCCTCGGCGACAGTGACCGCAGCCTGTGGGCATCGTGGGTCATCCAGGATGACGACTTCCGCATCTTCTTCAGCGGCGATACCGGCTACTTCGATGGCTTCAAGGCGATCGGCGAGAAGTACGGTCCGTTCGACCTGACGATGATCGAGACGGGTGCCTACGACAAGCGCTGGGCGTTCGTGCACATGCAGCCCGAACAGACCCTGCAGGCGCACCTGGACCTGCGTGGCAAGTGGCTCCTGCCGATCCACAACGGCACCTTCGATCTTGCCCTGCACGAATGGCAGCAGCCGTTCGAGCGGATCACCGCACTGGCGGCGGCCAGGAACGTCGCTGTGACCACGCCGATCATGGGCGAGGCCTTGGACATGCAGGCGCCGCACGCCGGCTCACGCTGGTGGGAGCAGGTGCAGCGGTAACGCGGTGGGCGCCGATCCAGGCCGGCGCTACGCCTTCGGCTGCAGCCTGCGCCCTTCCCGCGCAAGATTGAGCTGCAGCGCGGCAGCGGCGAGTTCGGTCATCTCCGTGGTGACCTTCGCGCTGCCCCGCGCCCGCAGCCAACCGAGAATGTCGGCGAGATGCCAGATCGAGGTCGACCCCTCATGGAGCGGAGACGGAAACGACTGCGGGTTGGCGAGCATCAGCTTGCGCATGTTCTGCCGCGACATTCCCAGCAGGTCTGCAACGTCGGTGAGCCCCACCAGGTCGGGGCTCACTTCGACCAGCTCGGCACCAGGCACCGCCCGCTGCGCGTCATCCAGCGCCGAACGCAGGGCAGCCCCTGCGCTGCCCGCCTCGCGGCAGAACGCCAGCGCCAGTCGTCCAGGCAGACCGATGCCCACAAGTGCATCGTCACACCCGGCTTCAGCCAGGCGCTGCTCGAGGACATCGATTTCATCGCAGGTATCCGGCAAGCGGTACTTCAGCGTGAAGTTGAATTCCATGTTTGACCACCTCGCTTCTGACGAAGCCTGATTTCATTGCTCACGACTGCAGTTCTCGACTACGCGCCGCAAGGCCCTTGCATGATTGCCTGCACTGCGGGGCGTGCTCCAGATGCTGACGATGCAGAACTCTCCGCATCGGCAATCGGTGTCGTTGAAGGGGCAATACATCCGGCCCCACGCATGGCCGCCCGCCACGCGAAGCCTCCACCCTCGATCCTCCGCGAACTGCAATGCCGCTTCGATGTCCTTGTCGGGATGACGCGCTCGAGACATTCCCTGTTCTCCACAGTCTGCACACGGCATGGACGAGTTGTCAACTGACAACCCAGTGAAATCCAACACCCGATCTGACGATAGCCGGTCCCATCCACGCGTCCAGAGCCACACACGTCAGCGCGACGGGATGGCCCCGCCTGGAGATTCGTTGACCCACGTCGCTGACACCCCGAAGAGCTATTGCAGCGCGTCATGTAACCGCTTACATGCCTTGCTAGCGTATCCCTCGCCCGCTTACGGCCGAACCCGCGAGGTTGCCCGCAATGACGTTGTGCGCCGAACGCTCCAAGGTCTCCCGCCCTCTTTTCCTGTGCCGTCCCGCCACTGCCCTGCTGCTCGCCGCGCTCGCAGCGTCCGCCCAAGCCCAGACCCTTCCCCCGCGCAGCCAATGGCAGGCCAGCAGTTCTTCGCAGCAGGTGCCGGCAATGGCCATCGGCCACCTGATCGACGGCGACCCGAAGACCGTCACCGGCGGCGCCTTCAGCCCCGGCCATTGGTTCCAGATCGACCTGGGCGCACCCGCACTGCTGGCGGGCACGCGCCTGACCTGGGATGTCTCCAATCCTGAGGGCTACTCGCTGCAGACCTCGGTGGACGGCACGCAGTGGCAAACCGCATACACCATGGCCGACTCGCTGGGTGATGTGGAAACCCTGTACTTTTCGCCACGGCAGGCGCGCTACCTGCGGCTGGCCAGCCCGCAACGCACGTCCGACTGGGGCGTCTCCATCTTCGAGATGGAGCCGCTGGACGCCACGCTCAGTGCACGCATCGGCGGTCTCGATGCAACGCAGGCAGCAGCACTCTGGCAAGGCGGCAGCGCCGTGGCGATCCCTCGTGGGAAAGGCGGCTCCCCTGTGCTCGAGATCACGCTGCCGCAGGCCCAATCCACCGCCGGCCTGGTGATCGACTGGGCCGATGGCGCGCGCGGCCCTGCCCGCCTGCAGGCGCAGGATGCACACGGCCAATGGCAG
This sequence comes from Stenotrophomonas sp. S39, assembly GCF_016624665.1. Classification (NCBI taxonomy): domain Bacteria; kingdom Pseudomonadati; phylum Pseudomonadota; class Gammaproteobacteria; order Lysobacterales; family Lysobacteraceae; genus Stenotrophomonas; species Stenotrophomonas sp. S39. The sequence goes on from NZ_JACVTT010000022.1 coordinate 6,479, forward strand.
GAACTCGCACATGATGCGCAGGCAGCCCACCATCGGCAGAGCTGGCTGGCCGCCGGCACAGCGCAATCCCTGCGCGCGTTCCGGCTGAGCGTGGACGGCGCTGCACCTCAGATTACGCGTCTACGGCTGCTCGGCCCGAAAGCCGTGATGACGCCGATGAAGCGGTACCAGATCGCCGCCAGCGGCGCGCAGCGCGCGTTGTTCCCCGCCTCGCTGCAGATGCAGCAGACCTACTGGACCGCGGTCGGCATCCACGGGGGAAGGCAGAAATCCATCTTCGACGAGCATGGCAATCTGGAGGCATTCAAGGGCGCGCCGCTGGTGCAGCCCCTCTGGCGCAATGCCGATGGCCATACCGCGGGCGCCGCCGGCCAGTCGATGCAGCATGCCCTGCGCGATGGCTGGAAGCCGATGCCGTCCGTCACCTGGGTGCCGCAGCCTGGCCTGGAGCTGCGCAGTGAAGTGTTCGCCATCGAACGCGATGGGCAGCCGGTGACCTTCCTGCGCCATCGCCTGCACAACACCGGCAGCACCCCGATCGAGGGCACGCTGAGCCTGGTCGTGCGCCCGATGCAGATGAATCCACCGTGGCAGAACGGTGGGCTCTCGCCGATCCGTGAGGTGGCCGTCGACGGACACACCGTACGCGTCAATGGCCGCACGCTGCTGCAGTCGCTCACGCCGGTAGCGGCGTCCGGCGTGGCGCCTTTCGGTAAGGACGGTGCAACGGAGATCACCGCCACCCTCGCTGCTGGCCAACTGCCTACCGCGCAGCAGGCGCAGGATGACCAGGGCCTTGCCGCAGCCGCGCTCAACTACAACGTCTCGCTCGCGCCCGGCGCCAGCGATGCCATCGTGGTCGCGTTCCCCTTGGGTACGGCCGCGGCGGATGCGAATGGCGTGCTGCCCGAGGCACCAGCGCTGGACCTGGCCACGCTTCCACGCGATGCCAATGCGGCGTTCGAGACCCTGGCCACGAAGGCATCGGCAGACTGGCAGGCACGGCTGGGCACGGTCGGCCTGCGCCTGCCCGATCCCTCCCTGGTCGACATGCTGCGCGCACAGGCCGCCTACATGCTGATCAACCAGACCGGTCCGGCCATGCAGCCCGGGCCGCGCAACTACAACCGATCCTTCATCCGCGACGGCATGGCCACTTCGGCAGTGCTGCTGCGCATGGGCGAAGCAGCCGTCCCACGCGACTACCTGGCCTGGTACAGCACGCACGGCGTGCATGCCAATGGCCTGGTCTCGCCCATTCTCAACGACGATGGCAGCGTCAACACCGGCTTCGGTTCGGACATCGAGTACGACAGCCAGGGCCAGTACGTTGCACTGGTTGCCCATGTCGCGCGCCTGGATGGTGGGTCGGAATCGGTGCGTGAGTACCTGCCGAAAGTGAAAGCAGCGCTGCGCTTCCTGCAGGAACTGCGCGAGCGCACGCTGGTGCCGGGCTACAAGGCCGACCAACCCGCGCCGAAACGTTTCGCCGGCATTCTTGCGCCGTCGATCAGCCACGAGGGCTACCCCTCGCCTACCCACAGCTACTGGGACGACTACTGGGGCCTGAAGGGCTGGCACGACGGTGCATGGCTGGCCGAAGCACTGGGCGATCATGAAACAGCCGCGTGGGCACGCGAGCAGTACAGGCTGCTGTACGACGCGCTGCATGCCTCGATCCGCGCGACGATGGCGTGGAAGGGCATCGACTTCATTCCATCTTCGGCCGACCTCGGTGATGGCGATCCCACCGGCGTATCGATCGCGCTGGACCCGACCGGTGCGCAGAGCGTGCTGCCGGCCGAAGCATTGAGGACCACGTTTGCGCGCTATCTGGACGACGTGCGCAAGCGCAACCAGCCCGGCGCGCTGTACGCCTATACGCCCTATGAAATCCGCAACGTGTTGAGTTATGTGCACCTCGGCCAGCCTGACGCGGCCGATGAACTGCTGCAGGGACTGCTGCACGATCGGCGCCCGCTTGAGTGGCAGGTATTGGCCGAAGTCGTGCATTCCCGCCTTCGCTTCCCGCGCTACCTGGGCGACATGCCGCACACCTGGATTGGTGCCGAGTACGGTCGCACGCTGTTTGGCATGCTGATGCGCGAAGACGACGATGCGCTCTCATTGCTGCCGGGCACGCCGCCGTCGTGGGTGGCCGGTGACGGGCTGGCGGTGGAGCGCCTGCCAACGGCTTACGGCACGCTGCAGATGCAGGCGCGGCAGCGCGACGGCGTGCTGACGATCACGCTGGGTGAGGGTCTGCACCGTGGGACGGCAGTGAAGGTCTGGTGGCCAGACCGCACGATGCCAAAGGCGGTACGGGTGGATGGCCGGCCGGTCAGCGGCTTCGATGCCGATGGTGTGCGCGTGGCGAAGCCGTTCAATACGCTGGAGGCGCGTTGGTGAAAGCCACCGGGCATGGCCCCACGTCAGAGATTGGGCAACCCCGGCGGGTTGGTCTGCGATTGCGGCACGGCTTCCTCGGCCAGGTTCCAGCGTGCCAGCGCCTGCGCATAGGTACCGCTGCGGATCTGTGTGTTCAACGCGGCGGTGATCGCATCGGCCAGCCCACTGCCCTTGCGCGTGGTCGCCGAAATCGCCGCAGCATCCGGCCAGCCACCGGGGAACAGGCCCACCCGCCGCACCTTGCCATCACGTGCCGAGTAGGCACCCGTGGCGTTCGGCTCGAACGAGACATCGGCACGGCCGGTGATCACCGCCAACCGCCCCACCACTGCATCATCGAAGTACTGGTACTCCACGGGCTTCAGGCCCGCCGCGATGTTCTGCTGGTCCCAGTGCCGCAGAATCTGGTCCTGGTTGGTGCTGGCGCCGACCACCACCTTCAGCCCGGCCACGTCGGCCGGTCTCTCGATCTTGCGGATCGGTCCATCGGCGCGCGTGTAGATGCCCAGCAGGTCGAAGCGGTAGCTGGAGAAGTCGAACTTCTTCTTCCGCTCTTCTGTGACCGTCACATTGGACAGCACCGCATCGTACTTGCCTGATTCCAGCCCCAGCGGCCAGTCGGCCCATGCCACTGGAACCAGCACCAGCTTCAAGCCCAGGCCATCGGCAATCAGCTTGGCGATGTCCGGCTCCACGCCCACCACCTGCTTGCTGTCAGCACCGTAGTCAGCCAGCGGCAGCTGTGCCGGATGGGTCGCGACGGTCAGCGCGCCGGGGGTCACGAAACGGTAGCCGGCGGGAATCAGCGACTGCGCCTTCGGGTCTGGCGTGCCAACCAGTGCGGGCGCATCGGCACCGGCCAGCGTCACGCTGGCGCCGGGCGCGGCGGCCGGCGCCTGCACGCGCGAATAGACGATGCCGGCAATGCCGATGACCAGCACGGCGCCGATCAACAGGGTGCTGCGCGAGGGACGGCGCGATGCTGCAGGGCTCATGGTGCTCCTTGGGGAATTACAGGGTCTTGGCCAGGAAATCGGCGGTACGCTGCTGGCGCGGCCGTTCAAACAGCGCCTCGGGATTGCCCTGCTCGATCACCCGGCCCTGGTCCATCATCACCACGGTATCGGCGACGCGGCGGGCGAAGCTCAGTTCATGGGTGACGATCACCAGGGTGGTGCCCGAGCGGGCCAGCTCTTCGATCACGCTCAGCACTTCGGCCACCAGCTCCGGGTCCAGCGCCGAGGTCGGCTCATCGAACAGCAGTACCTTCGGCTGCAGCGCCAGCGCGCGGGCAATGGCGATGCGCTGCTGCTGGCCACCGGACAGCTGTCGTGGGAAAGCGTCCGCCTTGTCAGCCAGGCCAACGCGCTGCAGCAGATCACGCGCCTGCTGTTCGGCCTGCGCACGCGGCAGGCCACGCACCGCGATCGGTGCCTCGATGATGTTCTCCAGCGCAGTCAGGTGCGGGAACAGGTTGAAACCCTGGAACACCATGCCGACCTCGGCACGACGGCGGCGGATCTCGCGCTCGGGCAGTTCGTACAGGGTGTCACCGTCGCGGCGATAGCCGATCAGCTGGCCACCGACCGTCACGAAGCCACTGTCGGCGCGTTCCAGGTGATTGATCAGCCGCAGCAGGGTCGATTTTCCCGCACCGGAAGGACCGATCAGCACGGTCACGCTGCCGGCGCGCAGCTCCAGGTTCACGTCTTCCAGCACGGGCTGCTCACCGAAGGCCTTGCCCACGCCCTGCAGCACGACCGATGCGCCCTGCCCGGCCTCGACCCGGGCGGCGATGCGCGGGCGGCTGGCCACGGGCGCGACGCTCTGCACAACGGGCCGTGGCGGTGAAGAGACGCGGGAGACACTGCGCTCACGCTGCAGCTGGCCGCGCGCAAAGCGCTGCTCCACGCGCCGCTGCAGCAGCGAAAGCACGGTGAGGATGACCAGGTACCAGACCGTGGCCACCATCAGCAGCGGCACCACCTCCAGGTTGCGGCGGTAGATCACCTGCACGGTGTAGAACAGTTCGGGCAACGCCAGCACGTAGACCACCGAGGTGCTCTTGGCCAGCCCGATCACATCATTGAAGGCCGCCGGCAGGATCGAGCGCATTGCCTGCGGCAGGATGATGCGGCGGACCTGGCGGCCGCGCGGCAGGCCCAGCGCGGCCGCAGCTTCGTACTGGCCATGGTCGACCGAGAGAATGCCGCCACGGATCACTTCGGCCGAGAACGCTGCCTGGTTCAGGGTCAGGCCCAGTACCGCGGCAGTGAACACTCCGATCAGCTGGGTGGTCGGGTACGAGAACAGGCTGATGCCGGTGAATGGCACGCCCAGTTCAATGGTGCTGTACAGGTAGCCGAGGTTGTTCAGCAGCAGCAACAGCACCAGCAGCGGGATCGAGCGGAACAGCCACACATAGCCCCACGACACCGCCGACAGCAACGGCGAGCCTGACACCCGCGCCAGCGCCAGCAGCGTACCCAGCGCGAAGCCCAAGCCCGTGCCCAGCGCAGTCAGCAGCAAGGTGCGGCCAAGCCCTTCCAGCACAGGGCGCGCGAAGAACCACTCGGCGAACGTGCCCCAGCCCCAGCGTGGGTTGCCAAGCACCGACTGCAGCGCGATCAGGATCAATGCCAGCGCCAGCACCGTGCCGACGGTCTGCAGCGGATGGCGCGCCGGAACGATCTTCAACGCCGTTGAGGGTGCGGAGGCCGGACGGGCAGCGATGCCGTCCAGCGCGGTCGAGGGCGTGCTCATGCATGGACTCCGTGCCGCACGGCCGCGTCGGCGTGCGGCAATGGTGCCGCCGCGTGCAGGTGCTTCTCGAACGGCAGATGGGCGATGGTTTCCGGGTCCGCCTGCAGATCGAACAGCGCGGTGTAGCCATGGCCCAGGTACAGGCCCACTGCCTCGGGTTGGCGGAAGCCGGTGGTGAGGAACACGCGGCGATAGCCCTGGCGTGCGGCCTGGTCTTCCAGTTCCTGCAGCACGCGGCGGGCGATGCCCTGGCGGCGCAGGCCGGGCAGCGTCCAGATGCGCTTGAATTCAGCGGTGTGCGCATCGCGGTGCGGCATGAAGGCGCCGCCGGAGATCGCCACGCCATCGCGCAGCAGCAGCAGGAACGCGCCCACCGGCGCGGCGAAGGCCTGTGCCGGATAGCGCTGCAGTTCTTCGCGGGCACTGCCGCCGATGCGACGTCGCACGTCGGCATAACGGCTGTCGTATTCATGTTCCAGGCCATCGAACAGGGGCCGCGCCAGCGGGTCATCCACCGAGGTGTAGAGGAAACGCTCGTTGTCGTACCGCACGCTCATGCCGCGTCCTCCACCAGGTAGTGCTCGGCCAGGCGTGCCCACAGGCTGGCGGCGGGCGCGATCGCAGCGTCGTTGAACACATAGCGAGGGCTGTGCAGCGGCGCACTGTCGCCGTTGCCGACGAACACGAAACTGCCCGGACGCGCCTGCAGCAGGAAAGCGAAATCCTCGCTGGCGGTGCGCGGTGCAAACCCGGGAACGACCTGCCCGGCGCCGAACGCCTGCAGCGCCACCTCGCGGATGTAGGCGGTCTGCTGCGGGTGATTGATGACGCTGGGGAAGCCGCGCGGGAACTCGATCTCGGCACGTCCACCAAATGCTATGGCGGTCTGCTCGGCGATGTCGGTCACCCGGCGACGCAGGGTATCGCGCACCTCCGGCAGGTAGGCGCGTACGGTCAGCGTCAGTTCCACCACATCGGGAATCACGTTGGCCGCCTGCCCGCCATGGATCGAGCCCACGGTGACCACGCCCATCTGCCGCGGGTCCACGTTGCGTGACACCACGCTCTGCAGCGCAGTGATGATGTGCGCCGCCACCAGGATCGGGTCGACGCTGCCCTGCGGCTCGGCGCCGTGGCCACCCTTGCCGATCACCTTCAACCGCGCCCAGTCCACCGACGCCATCGCCGGTCCATCGACGAAACCAAAGTGACCCACGGGCACGCCCGGCCAGTTGTGCAGGCCATAGATCGCATCCACCGGGAAGCGCTCGAACAGGCCGTCCTCGATCATCTTCGAGGCGCCCGAGCCGGTCTCTTCGGCCGGCTGGAACACCAGCTGCAGCGTGCCATCGATGCGCCCGTGGTGGGCCAGGTAATGCGCGGCCGACAGCAGGATGGCGGTGTGGCCATCATGCCCGCAGGCGTGCATGAGGCCTTCGTTCTGGCTGGCATAGGCCAGGCCGGAGTCTTCCCGGATCGGCAGCGCATCGATGTCCGCACGCAGGCCCAGCCGGCGGCTGCCCTGCCCGCGCTGCAGTGTGCCCACCACACCCGTGCCACCGATGCCGGTGGTCACTGCATAGCCCCACTGCTGCAGCAGCTCGGCCACGCGGGCGCTGGTGCGGTGCTCTTCGAACGCCAGTTCGGGGTGGCGATGCAGGTCGTGCCGCAGGGCGATGGCCGCTTCGGCGCGCGCGGCGATCTCGGGCAATACGCCTGTTGCCGGCGAGTTCGGCCGGGAATGGCCCGGCGCTACCGATGTGTCTCCGCTCATCGTCTTACCCCACCTTCCGCGCCGGCTCGGCGTCGGTCGCATGGCGGCTGGCCTTGCGCGGCAGGCCGAGATGGTCACGCAGGGTCTGCCCTTCCAGTTCGCGCTGATGGTAGCCGCGCGCCTGCAGGATCGGCAGCACCAGCCGCACGAAGTCATCCAGCCCTTCGCGTTGCGCCGAGAAACCGAGGATGAACCCATCACTGGCACCCGCGTCGAACCAGCGGATCAGTTCGTCGGCCACGTGCTGCGGGGTGCCGATGAAGTTCGGCCGCGGGCTGACCGCCTGCAGCGCCACCTGGCGCAGGGTCAGGCCCTGCTCGCGCGCGTCCTGCTTGATGCGGTCGGTGGTGGACCGGAAGGAGTTGCTGCCAATGTCGCCCAGCTCGGGGAACGGCGCATCCGGATCGTACTGGCTGAAATCATGGTGGTCGAAGAAGCGTCCCAGGTAGGCCAGTGCGTCCTCCAGGCTCGCCAGCGCTGCGATGGCCTGGTACTTGGCCTCGGCCTCGGCCGCCGTGTGGCCGACGATCGGGCCGATGCCCGGGAAGATCTTCACGTCGTTGCCGCTGCGCCCGTGGGCGATGGCGGAGTTCTTCACCTTCTGGGTGAACGCCCGCGTCTCGTCCAGGGAGGGTGAATGGGTGAACACCGCATCGGCGTACTTGCCGGCCAAGGCGATGCCATCGTCGGACGAGCCGGCCTGGAAGATCACCGGCTGCCCCTGCGGCGAGCGCTGGATGTTCAACGGGCCTTCCACCTGGAAGAACTTTCCCTTGTGGTCCAGGCGCCGGAACTTTTCCGGGGCGAAGAACGTACCGCTGTCGCGCTCGCGCACGAACGCATCGTCGTCCCAGGAATCCCACAGGCCCTGCGCCACCTCCAGGTACTCATCGGCAATCTGGTAGCGCAGCGCGTGTTCCGGGTGCGGGCGGCCGTAGTTGCGGCCCGAGCCTTCCAGCGGCGAGGTCACCACGTTCCAGCCCGCGCGGCCGCCGCTGAGCAGATCCAGCGAGGCGAACTGACGGGCCACGGTGAATGGATCGCTGTAGGAGGTGGACAGGGTACCGGCCAGGCCGATCTTCTTCGTCGCCGTGGCCAGCGCCGACAGCAGCGAGATCGGTTCGAAGCGGTTGAGGAAATGCGGGATCGACTTTTCGTTGATGTACAGCCCATCGGCTACGAAACCGAAAGCGATGCCGTTGTCCTCGGCGGTGCGCGCGATGTCGATGTAGAACTGCAGGTTGACGCTGGCGTCGGTCGGGTTGGAGGGGTGTTTCCAGGCATGCATGTGGCTGCCGGGGCCCTGCAGCATGATGCCGAACGGAATGTGGCGCGGGGTGGTGCTCATGGGGGTCGCTCCTGCAGGTCAGGCCACCGCCGCGCGTGGCGCGGGCGACAGCAGTTCAAGGGAAGTCAGGCGGGCATCCAGGTCGGCCACCGGGGCATCGAGGATGAATTCACCCACGCCGAAGCGCCGGTGCAGTGCGTCCAGTTCGCCGCGGACGTGCGCGGCATCGCCGGACAGCACGCTGGGCCGGGTTTCCTCGATGCGAAAGTCGCTCACCCCGACCTGCCGCGCGTACTCGGCCGCGGCCTCGGGGCTGGGCAGGTTCACCGTCTGCCCCGGGCCGAGGTGCAGCTTGTAGACGCGCAGTGCACCGATATGGCGTGCAGCGGCTTCGCTGGTCGGTGCGGCGAAGGCCACGGTGGCCAGCAGCGGCGCCTGCGCCGACAGCGCGCGGTAGGCATTGAAGGCGGCCTCGATATGGGAGGGATCGCCATCAAAGTGCGCGGCATAGACGAAACGCCAACCGAGCTCGGCCGCCTGTCGCGCGCTCTGCCGGCTGGCGCCCAGCAGGAACCGCTCGGATGCGGCCTGCGGCAGCGGCCGCGCCTGCGCGTCATCGCGCGTTCCCGACAGATACCCTTCCAGGTCGCGCAGCTGCTGGGCGAAATCCGCGAACGCCGGGCGCCCAGCCGCCAGTGCTGCGGTCGAGGCCGGCAGACCGCCCGGCGCCTTGCCCACGCCCAGGTCCACGCGGCCCGGTGCCAGTGCCGCCAGCAGGTTGAAGTTCTCGGCCACCTTGTACGGCGCGTAGTGGCGCAGCATCACCCCGCCACTGCCGATGCGGATGCGCCGGGTCTGCGCCAGCACCCAGGCTGCCAGCACTTCCGGCGCCGGGCTGGCCAGGGTGGGTGCGGCGTGGTGTTCTGCAAACCAGTAGCGGTGGTAACCCAGCTGCTCGGCGCGCTGCGCCAGCTGCAGGCTGCTGCGCAGCGCCTGCTCGGGCGTGCCACCGTCGGCCACGGGGCTCTTGTCCAATACGCTGGTCAGGTAGCTCATGTGCGCGTCCTCGCTCAGGGATGGGCCACGGGAATGCCAAGCAGGCCGTTCAGCGCTGCCAGGATCGGTTCGGCACCGGAGACGTACTGCCGCTCGTGGTGCGCGCCAGTGGCGTGCTCGCTGTGCACGCCCTGCGGCAGCACCAGCTTGGGCAACGACTGGTCCTGTTCGCCGATCTCCGCGATCACCTCGCGTCGCGGCCGGGCAAAGCCAATGCGGCGCACGTCCAGCTGGCCGTCCAGGCCACCGATGCTCGACAGCGCGCCTTCCAGCAGCAGGCTGTGCCGGCAGAAGAACCGCTGCCCCGGCAACTGGCCGTCCTCGAACTCGCGGTCGAGCAGGAACAGGATGGGTTTGGGCGTTGCGTCTACAGCCACGGTATCGTCCTCATCAGGTCCGGCAATGCATTGCCGCTTCGTATTCGATGCTAGAGAAGACCGGCGCTGCCTCTGCGCCATCGCGCGACAATCGGCGGTCACTTCCGGCCACGCAGATGCGCCTTGGCCATAAGCAGAATGCCGCCGGTTATGCCGTGCGTTCGGCGCTCACGCGATCCGCCGCAACGGCGCCGGTGCAAGGACCGCCTGCACCGCCAGATGACCGGCTGCACGCTCGGCGGCCAGTTCGATGCGCGCCTGCAGCGCCGTGCTGCTGACCTGTGCCCCCGCGAAGTCGGCCGGCGTGGCATACACCCCGATCGGCAGCGTGTGCGCCTGCAGGAAGCTGAACAACGGACGCAGCTGGTGGTCGATCACCAGGGCATGGCGCTCGCTGCCGCCGGTGGCGGCCAACAACACCGGCGTATCCACCAGCGCGTCCAGCTCGATGAAATCCACCAGGTGCTTGAACAGCCCCGGATAGGAACCGCGATACACCGGCGCAGCCACCACCAGCAGATCGGCCGATTCCACCGTGGCCAGCGCCTGCTGCACCTCCGGCGACGCTTCCGCACGCGACAGCGACTGCCCCAGCGAGCGCGCGATCGGCGCCAGCTCGACCAGCGTCACGCTGGCATGCAGGCGCTGCTGCAGTGCGTCCAGCAGGTGCCGCACCAGCAGCAGCGTCCGCGACGTCGCCGAGCTCGTCGGCGAACCAATCAATGCAACCACGTTCAATGCAGATGACATGCAAACCTCCGTCAGTAGAGTCGAGCCATGCTCGACTTCGCCTTAATCAAAACCGGTAATTGACCCGCCCGTACCAGAACGCACCCACCGTGCTCAGCACATCGCCGGTATCCCAGGTGGTCTCGATGCTGGCTACGTCGGTAGCGCTGCGCGCGTACTCGGGCACCTTGCGGGTGCGCTTGTCGAACACGTTGTTGATGCCCAGCGCCGCACTCCAGCCGCTGCCCAGTTCGACCCCACCGGACAGATTGGTCACCAGCACCGGCGGCTGCTTGTATTCCACACCGTTGTTCAGGCGCTTGATCGGGCCGAAGTAGGTGAAGTCCAGGTTCGAGCGCCAGCGCCCGTTCTGCCAGCCCAGCCCCGCCACCTGCGTGTAGCTGGGCGTGCGGAAGCGCAGCGCGTACTCGCTGGATTTCGTCAGCAGGTTGATGTTCGGCAGCCCCTGCAGCGCGCCAGGAATGGCGCTGACCTTCTGGATGGTGGTGCGGCCGACGTTGGCCGCGTAGGTCCAGCGCAGCTTGCCCCACGCCGTGTCCTGGTTCGCTTCCAGGGTCAGTTCCACGCCGCGCGTGCGGGTATCGCCCACGTTGGTGAAGTAGCTGGCATAGAAGGCATCACCCGGCAGGATGCTGATGCCGGCCGTGCCCAGCAGGGTATCGATGGTGTTCTTCTGCGCCGCGGTCAGCACCGTACCGCTGTTGTCGGTGATGCGTGCCGGGTCCTGCGCGTTGTAGCCGATCTGGCTGGACTGGCCCAGCTGTCCACGGATGTCGATCTGGTAGGCATCCACCGCCAGGTGAAACGCCTGGCTCGGGTCCCAGGTCACACCGAGGCTGTAGTTGGTCGCTTTCTCCGGCTTCAATGGCGTTGCGCCGAGGGCGATGGTCGCCGGTGATGAAACCTGCGCCACCAGCGTAGTACCGCACGGGCAACTGCCGGTGGCCTGGTAGAACTGCGCGCCCAGGCTGGGCGCATGGAAGCCGTTGCTGACCGTTGCGCGCACGCCCAGCGCATCGGTGAAGTCGAAGCGCGTGGTCAGGCGCCCGGTCGACACGCTGCCGAAATCCGAATGATCTTCCCAGCGTGCGGCCGCATCCAGGTACCAGCGCGAGGTGATGTTGCTGGCCGCCCCCACGTAGACCGCTTTGCTGTTGCGGGTGGCTTTCACCGCGTCGGCGGTGGAGTAGCCGACGAAGGCGGCGGCACCGAAACCAGTGTAGGACTCCCACTGCCCTGCGCCGCGCTCGTACTGCTCGTGCTGGTATTCGGCACCGGCGCTCACCTCCAGTGGCGAGGCGAATGCCGCCACCTCGAAGCTGCGGCGCAGGTCGAGGTTGGCGATGCCCTGCTGGTAATCCAGCTTGCCGTCATAGAAATCAGTGGGCGAGCCCGGGTACGGTAGTGAGAAGTTGGCCGAGTTGCGCGTATACGTGCGTACCGTGCTGCGGTTGCCGGTCAGGCTGGCGTCGTAATCCCAGCCCGCCAGCTGGCCCTTCACCCCGGCACTGCCGGTGTACTGCTTCTCCTTGGTTTCCAGCACCGGCAGGAATCCATCGGGCCAGACGCTCAGCACGCTCGGCGCCTTGTAGGTGGTGAAGATGGTGGCCGGCAAGCGGAAGTTCTGGATGGCCTGTGCACTGCGGTCGCTGGCTGTGGCGGTGGCGTAGAACTGCGCGTTCTCACCCAGGCCATGGCCGGCGTTCAGCGCAAAGGCCTTCAGCGAGTACGAAGGCGAGCTGAGGATGGTGTTGGCCTCGGCATCACGCGTAGCCTCGGCTGGGTTCGGCGTCGCCCCGGCCGGAAGCTGGTTGTTCGGCCGCAGCGCCACCAGGTTGCCGCTGGCATCCACCGCCGGGTAGCTCAGGTAGCCGTCGATGTAGCGCCGCGTGCGGATGGCGTGGTGCTGGCGCGTGGTTTCACCGGACAGGTTCACGAAACCATCCTCGCCCCACGGCAGGCCGACGTTCGCACGCACACTGGTGCGGGTGCCGTCGCCATCGATGCTCTGCCCGCTTTCCACCGAGACATCGCCACCGTGCGCCTGCGACTTCAGGATCACGTTGACCACGCCGGTGATCGCGTCGGAGCCGTAGATGGCCGAGGCACCGTCGCGCAGCACTTCCACGTGGTCGATGGCCGCCACCGGAATCAGCGCGAGGTCGGCCCAGGCATGGCCGGGATAGCCGCCACCGTTGGCACCGCTGACATAGGCACTGGCGTTGCGGCGCTTGCCGTTCACCAGCACCAGCGTGTAGCCCGGCGACAGGTTGCGCAGCTGGTAGCCACGGATCAGGCTTTCCTGATCGCTCTGGTAGCCACCGATCTGGCTCAGCGACGGCAGACTGCGCTGCAGCGCTTCGAGCAGGTTCGCCTGGCCGGTGGCGGCCAGGTCTTCCGCCGAGATCACGTCGATGGGCGTGGAGCTGTTCTTGACGGTGCGCGTGCTGCTCCGCGACCCGGTCACCACGACGGCATCCAGCGTGGACGCGGCGAGGTTGGCGGACGTGGCCGTCGCTGCGTCTGCGGGACCATCCGCTTCGGCGGCATGGGTGGTGGCTGCAGCCAGCGTGGCTGCAATCAGGACAGCGAGGGTGTTCAGGACAGGCGAATGGGCGGCAGGCATGGGGGCTCGTGGGGGTGGGCCGGAGACACACCTCCATTCAAAGACCCCGGCCAGCGCCGCAACAGCGGATATCGCGTCACCCAGCCGTCATATCCGGCCAGCCACATGACCGCTGGTAATGACCTTACGCAACGCTGGGCGCCACGCCGCCCGATGCCATGTCCATGGGATGGCGACGGACGACGGGGGGATGAGTGATGTCGGCGGTCGGCGGTCGGCGGTCGGCGGTCGGCGGTCGGCGGTCGGCGGGGTAGAGTCGACTGTTAGTCGACTATCGCGCGCAGCGCGGGCTTCCAAACGGTGTCGCCAACAGCAGTCGACTAGCAGTCGACTCTACCCAGTCGGGTACACCAAGCCAGACGAACGCCCCCGCGCACATGCTCCACTGGCATCACCACATGCCCGCGCGCCGCTGCGCCCACCGCAACCACCTCGGTAGCATCAGGCCATGAGCATCAACCCGACCGCGCCCACCCTCGCCATCGTGGCCTGCCACGGCCAGGGGCTGTTCGAGTTCGGCTGCGCGGTCGGCCTGTTCGCGCCCATCCGCCCGGAACTGGGCGTGGCCTGGTACCGCACCCAGCTCTGCGCCGGCGAACCTGGTGCGCTGCGCATGCTCGGCAGTGCACAGGTGCAGCTGCCCTGCACGCTCGATGCTGTCGATGACGCCGACATCATCGTCATCCCCGGCTGGCGCGAGCCCAGTGAGCGCCCGCCACAGGCGCTGCTTGATGCGCTCATCCGCGCCCATGCGCGAGGCGCGCGCATCGCATCCATCTGCTCGGGCGCGTTCGTGCTGGCCTGGGCAGGCCTGCTCGATGGCCGCCAGGCCACCACGCACTGGCGGCTGACCGAGGCGCTGGCGCGTGATTTCCCACGCATCCACGTGCGCGAGGATGTGCTTTACGTCGATACCGGCGACATCATCACTTCCGCAGGCTCGGCCACCGGCATGGACATGATGCTGCACATGGTGCGCAAGGATTACGGCGCGCGCGTGGCCAACCTGGTGGCCGAACGCCTGGTGCTGGCGCCATGGCGTGATGCCGAGCGCAGCCAGCGCGTCAGCCGGGCCATTCCCAATGGCGAGCCCACGCGGCTGGCCAGGCTGATGGAATGGATGCGCCACAACCTGCGCGAGACCCATTCGCTGGCCAGCCTGGCCGAACAGGCCGCACTGAGCCAACGCACGCTGCAGCGGCAGTTCCTTGAAGCCACCGGCCTGTCCCCCATCGACTGGCTCATCCGCGAGCGCGTGGCCTACGCCCGCGAGCTGCTGGAAACCACCGACCGGCCACTACAGTGGATCGCCGAGCAGGCCGGATTTGGATCGCAGGAATCGTTCCGCCGTCATTTCCGCAGCCAGGCGGCCGCCAGCCCAACCGAATACCGTAGCCAGCATCGCAACGGGATCGGCGCGGACCGGCTGGTCGGCTGCTGAGTGCCTCCCCAACCGGCTTTCCACGGCGCCACCACCGCTGCAAGATAGGGGATGGCCCTGCACTGCCGATGGAACGGTGATGACTGACAGCCCCTACCGGAACTACCGCGTTGGCATCGGCGTGTCGCTGCTGCTGGCCGCGCTCATCGCCACCCTCTCGCTCATCGCGGTGGCGACCCCCAACCTGGGCTGGGGCGTCGTGGCGCTGGCCACTGTGGCAATCTGCATCGGTGGCCCCTTGCTGCTGGTCCTGCTGCTGGCGTGGCTGCGCTACATGGTACGGCAGCGCGGGCGCGTGCCCGGCCGCGTGCACGCGTGGATGTTCCTGCCCACCGTGTCGGCCGCGCTCATCATTCCGTTGTGGGAGTCCGTACAGCACAGCTGGGCCAACATGGTGGGCGGGTCGCGTGACCCTGTTGCCGAGCTGCACATCAATCTCAGCGGTCAGCCGCTGTGGCTGGACACCTCACCGTATGCGTCCACCGGCTCCGGCACTGGCCCGGACCTGCCCATGCAAGGCGACACGCCCGAGCGCTTCGTGGCCTTCCATCGCTATCCCAACGCGCAGTCCGATGTGGACCGCGCGTTTCCGTACCAGGACGCGCGCCTGAAGCGCTCCGTGGAACACTACCGGTACGCCACGCCATCCGGCGATCGCGCCGTCACCGAGGTGCCACTGGTCCGCCGGCCGTATCCGGACACCACACGCTTCAACGCCGGATGGCGCAGCACAGGCACACCCGAGCTGGTACACCTCTACTACCACTACAGCGATCATGTGGAGGTCGTACCCACGCTCGCACGCCTCAGCGGATCGGCTGCCGACCAATTGCAGCGCAGCCGCTTCGAGGGCCTGGTGCTGTTCAGGATCCACAACTATGGCCACACGCCCATCGTGCGGATGGAGGCCGATGGCATCGCACTGGACATCGGTGACAAGGCCATCGAGAACATCCCGGCGATGCCTGCGGATTGCACCGCCTATGGCTATCCGGCCGGTGTCGCGCTGCTGCCACTCGACCAGCCACTGCAGGTGCGCTGGCAGACCGTCGATGCACCCACGCGGTGGCACGGCGCGCGTGTGCAGGTGCCTGCATTCCGGCAGGCGCAGCCGTTGCAGGGCCAATCCACGTTGCAGCACGTTCTGCTGTACGTACTGCCTGACGGCACGCTGGCCGCCGAACGCTACGCCGAAGTGTTCGACGGCGACACGCAGCGCGGCATCAAGGCCACCGGCCTGCCGGCCAGTGCTGCCGCCTTCGCGCGTTGTGGCAGCGCCCGCGCTGGCTACAGCGAGCGTGCCGGCGCCGTGCTTGCTGACTGATCCGCAGCGCTGGCGGTCCCAGCCGAGCGCTCGTGCAGCGCGCACATCCCGCCGGGCTTGGCCCGGCGCTACCGCGTCCTTGCGCGCGGTGCCAAAGTCGGTAGTGCCGGCCGCTGGCCGGCAAACCGCCGCAGGTGAAGATGGCCCTACCAATTCGTTCACTGACGCAACACCGGCGCCAACGCACGATCAGGTCGCCCATCCCGGGCCTTACGCATAGGTGTTCTGCAATGGACAAGAATCGTACCGAAGGTGCCAAGAACCAGGTCAAGGGCACCGTCAAGGAAGTGGCCGGCAAGGTCACCGGCAACAAGACCCAGGAACTTGAGGGCAAGGCACAGAAGGACGTGGGCAAGGTGCAGAGCGCGGTGGGTAAGGCCAAGGACGACGCACGTCATTGAGTGCCGTCGCAGCCGCCGCAGCCACAGGGCGCGGCGGCCAGGTGCCCTCTCCGGAGGGAATCGCCGGCAGGTTCATCCTCGCCCAGCATTGAGAATCCACGCGCGGTGACTCTGTCGACCACACAACGCATCCTGCTCGTCGAAGACGATACGGCCATCCGCGAACTCACCGAAGATGTTCTCACTGACGGCGGGTATGAGGTCATCGCTGTCTGCGATGCGGAGAAGGCGGTCCATGCACTTGCCGCAGCTGAGTCGTTCGACCTGCTGATTTCCGATATCCGCTTGCCCGGCATGAACGGCTGCGAGCTTGCACGCCATGCGATGGCCCTGGACCCCGCCCTGCGCGTACTCCTGGTCACCGGTTACGCAGGCCAGCGCGCAGGCGATCCGCAGTCCGTGCCCAAGGACATTCCCCTTCTGCTCAAACCATTTTCGTTACGGCAGCTTCTGCAGTCGGTGCACAATACGATCTGAGATCGCCTGCCAGCAGCCGGTCCACACGGCGCTCGAGTTCTGCAGCCGAGAACGGCTTGGTCAGTATCTCCATCCCCTGTTCAAGGTGTTCACCCCCTACCGCTGCAAAAGCGGCATAGCCGGTAATGAACAGCACAGGCAACGCCGGCCGCGTCTGCCGCCCCGCGTCAGCCACCTGGCGGCCATTCAAGGTGCCCGTCAGGCCGACATCGGTCACCAGCAGGTCGAAGGGCTGCCCCGTCGCCAGCAGCGCCAGCGCCTCGCTGCCATTGGCTGCTTCGGTCACGCGATGGCCTTGGGCGCACAGGACATCCCGCACCAGGGCACGAATGGATGCCTCATCCTCGACAAGCAACACCGCGCGACCAGACATCACTGGCGTGCTCTCAGTGTCGTACAGCGGCTGGACATCAACCGACGGCGGACCATTGAACTGGGGAAGATACAGGTGAATGGTGGTCCCCTGCCCTGGCGTCGACTCGACGTCCACCTGTCCGCCCGATTGCCGGGTGAACCCATAGATCATCGACAGGCCCAGCCCGGTGCCCTGCCCGATCGGCTTGGTGGTGAAGAACGGCTCGAACACTTTGTCCAGCACGCTCGCATCCATGCCCGTGCCGGTATCGCATACGGACAGGCGCACATAGGTCCCTGCGGGCAGTCCAAGCTGTTCACTGCGCGGTCCCGCCAGCGCCTCGACCTCAGTGGAGATGACCAGCGTTCCACCCTCGGGCATGGCGTCGCGGGCATTGATGCACAGATTGAGCAGGGCGTTCTCCAACTGTGGGGCATCCACCAGCACGTCGTCACCCCCATCCTGCAACCGCGTTTCGATTTCGATCGAGGGCCCGATGGAGCGGCTGAGGATGTCCAGCATGCCGCTCACCAGCGACGAAACCTGCACGGAGGACGGAGCCAGAGTCTGTCGTCGCGAGAACGCCAGCAGGCGTTGGGTCAGCGCGGCGGCCCGATCGGCGCCACCGCGGGCCATCTCGAGATAGCGCCCCAGACCCTCCGTGCGCCCCTGGCCAACCCGCAGCTCCAGCAGCTCCAGGCCCATCGAAACAGCAGTCAGCATGTTGTTGAAGTCGTGCGCGATGCCGCCGGTCAGCTGGCCCAGCGATTCCATCTTCTGGCTTTGACGCAGGCGCTCTTCCATGGCCATCAGTTCGGCCGTGCGTGCCTGTACTCGTTCTTCCAGGGTCAGGGTCAGCTGCTGCAACCGGTGCTGCGCGATACGACGATCAGTAATGTCAGCCGCGGCCCCGAACCACTCCTTCACCCGCCCCTGCTCATCCAGCAATGGCACCGCACGCATCTGCAGCCAGCGCACCGCGCCATCATCCAGCAGGGTGCGGTGCTCAACTTCCAGCGCCGATCCCGTATCACGCGCAGCTTCAATGGCAGCGTCCACAGCTTCCCGATCGCCAGGATGGATCAAGCGCTCGCGCCAGGCGCCTGATGTGTCGTGCAGGTCTATCGCCTCGCCCTGGCCATAGATCAGGTCCACCTGCTGCCAGTCTGCGGAAATGGAGTACAACGACTGCGTCGCCGCAGAAACCAGCGCCCCCAGGCGTCGCTCGCTCTGCACCAGCGCTTCGGAAGCGTGCCGCTCGGCCGTGCGGTCGCGGAACACCACGACATAGCCCACCGCTTCTCCCTCGTGGCCACGCAGCACCGTCATCGAGCCATGCGCCCAGAAGCGGCCACCGTCGCGCCGGCGCAACCAGCGCTCGCCACTCAATCCGCCCTTCTGCAGCGCCTGCTCCATGTTGTAGCGGAAGCGCCCGGCCTGCCGGTCATCGTCCAGGTACAGCACTTCACCATGCTGGCCCAGCACCTGGCTTTCGTGCCAGCCGAGAATTTCCTCGGCACCGCGGTTCCACAGCGTCACCAGGCCGTCCATGTCGAAGGCGATGATCGCGTAGTCGCGGGCACTGTCCATGATCTGCCGGTGCCGCGCCTCGGTCAGCGAAAGATGCCGTTCCAATGCCACCTGCGGCGTCAGGTCCAGGCCCTGCACGAAAATGCCGTTGACCCGACCCGCGTCGTCCTTGCACGGCTGGAACACCACATCGACGATATGGCACGGGCCACTGCCAGGCTGCGCGATGCCACTGTCATAGGCCACCTTGCGGCCGATGTATGGCTCACCCGTGCGGTAGACCTCATCCAGAAGATGCAGATAGCCCTGGTCCAGGACTTCCGGCAACGCCTCTACGATGGGCCGGCCAAGCACCTCGCGGTGACCGATCAGGCTGGCGTATCCCGGGTTGACCAGCTCGACCCGGTGCTCCGGCCCGGCCAGGAATGCCATGAACAGCGGGGACTTCTCGAACAGCGCGATCAGCCGCTCGTTCTCGCGCGCCAGCCTATCCTGGGCCACCACCATCCCGGTGACTTCCTTGGTCACGCAGAAGGCACCCGCTACCTGCTCATCCTCGCCATGAAGCGGGGAAAACGAAAACGTCCACCAGGTATCTTCCGGCGCACCGTAGCGGTTCATCGCCACCGGCACATTTTCAAAGCGCGAGCCCTGCCCGGCGAAGGCCCGCTCGATAGGCTCACGCACCGCAGGCCAGGCATCGGCCCACAGGCTGCGCAGCGGCGCGCCCATCGCGTGGTCCAAGCGCGGCCCGAGGATCGGCGCGTAGGCATCGTTGAACAGGAAGATCAGTTCAGGCCCCCAGACCAGGTACATGCTCTCGGGGGAATTGAGCATCAGTTCCACCGCACAGCGCAGCGAAGCGGGCCACTGGGCGACAGGGCCAAGGGGCGTCGCCGACCAGTCGTGGTGGCGCACACGCTCAGCCGCAGCGCCGGCTGCACGGGGAAACACAGGGAGATGGGGCTGCACTTCAATTCCTGGTGGAAAGCGGGAGTCGCAGCACCCCAGGGGCATCCCGCCCGCTGCAGAAAGTGAGACTGTTGCCGCCAATCTACGGCATCCGCGCCGAAGGCGCTGTCAACGCTGGCTCAAGGGTGGCCAAGCCGCTCAGCGTGTGAACAAAGCCTCACAGCCCCGGCGGTAGCGCCCCGTATAGTGACGCGCGTCACACAAGAACCCCTTCCATGCTCCGTGCGTTTGCCTATTCCAGCCACATGTCGGCTGGTCTTTCCGACGAAAAGATCCGCAGCATCATCTCCCAGTCGGCCACATTCAACCGCGTTGCGGGCGTCACTGGAGCATTGCTGATCAGTGGTCCGCAGTTCTTCCAGTACCTCGAAGGGCCACCGGACGGGCTGGATACCGTCATGCGCCGCATCCATGAAAGCCGCTCGCACCACGCCATCGTGCAGGTGCTGGATGCCAGCATACAGGCGCGCGCCGTGCCCTATTGGGCGATGACCCGGGTCGAAACCGGGCAGACCGTGGTATCCGGCCTGGTCAATGCGCAGTGGGACGAATTCGGGCAGCGCGCTGCCATCGCCAGCCCGGGCATGGGCCTGCTGGCCGCGCTGCTGCGCCCGCACTTCCCCGCGCTGGGCGGGGCGGCAGGTTGAGGGGATTTTATCTGCGGATACCGGACGTCAGACGACCTCGCGCCGCCCCAGCGAGCCCATCGTGAAAACATAGCCCGCGTCCAACAGGAAGCTACGCATGCGCTGCTCAGCCGTGCGCGGGCAGGTAATCAACTCCGGTCCATACAGGGCGTAGACCCAATGCTCTTCGCACAACTGCTCGCGGCGGACGCCCGAACGCGGTGACTGGCACGCCCAGCTCCACGCTTCACGCAGGCGGCCGGGGCCGATCGATTGACCATTGCGCAGGCGGAAACTCAGCCAGCGCACCATACCGCCGTTTGACTGTTCCATCATTTGTCCCCTGTGAGTTCAGCCACACTAGCCGGGCACCCCGTCATGCCCGAGTGAGCACGCTTACGCGTGGGGCAGCTCCCAGAAATCCACCAGCGGCCCCAGCCCGGGCACCGCACGACGATCGTCGCGCACTGTGGGGAAGTGACGCTTCCACTTGCCGGCGGCAATGGCATGCAGGGCTGACACGTCCACGCTGCGGCAGACCATCGACCACGTGCGGAAGTAGCGCGCGCTGACCGCCTGGTCAAACTGCACCACCACGTTGCCGTGCCGGGTGGCGGCCTCTATGCGGCTGAACACCTGGTAGATGGCTTCTTCCGGGCCTTCCAGGTACTGGAAGAACCGGTGTCCATCAAACAGCAGGATGCCGGTGACGGACAGCGCCTGGTTGCGCGCCATGGCGTCGATGAGCAGTTCGTCGATCGAATCGGCCGCCAGCGCGCACGGCAAGGTGCTCTGATAGGCCAGCGCATGCAGAGGCAGGGCAGACATGGGTACTTCCGGAAATGAGGAAAGCGTGGCACAGGATCCTGCGCCGGGGTCGCTTGAAAAGCGTGCGACACGTTAACGAGCCGCCCGTGCGGATGGCGTGACCAACGACCGCCACGATCCCCGCCCTCAATGCGATGAGACGTACACCGCGTCCACCGGCGCCGGCGGCAGCGCGAAGCTGCGCCGCATCCGCGCCACCTCGGCCGCCGGTGGCAACCCGAACAGCCGCTTGAACTCGCGATTGAACTGCGACGGGCTGGCATAGCCCACGCCCAGTGCGGCCGCCTCGGCGGTCATGCCCTGCCGCAGCATCAGCAGCCGCGCCTGGTGCAGCCGGGTGGACTTCACGTACTGCATCGGCGAAGTACCGGTGATGGTACGGAAATGGTCGTGGAAGGTCGGCACGCTCATCTCCGCCTCCACCGCCAGCGCATCCACATCCAGCGCCGTCGCGTAGGCCGCATGGATATGCCGCAGCACCTTGCCGATGCGCCCGAATCGCCCGCGCATCGCCAGCGCCTCACGCATCGCACCGCCCTGCGCCCCGGTCAGAACACGGAAATACACCTCCCGCACCAGCGCCGGGCCCAGCACCACCGCCTCCAGCGGATCGCCCAGCGCTTCCAGCAGGCGCAGCACGGTCGCCTGCATCGCCGCCTGCATCGGGCTGGCCATCATGCTCTGCGCCGATGCCGGGGCATGGGCCGCCTGCGCCTCCAGCTCCAGCATCAGGTCCGCGGCCAGCTGCAGGTCCAGGTGCAGGTAGATCGCCAGCAGCGGCGCGTCGGCCGTCGCCTCGGTTTCCATGGTGAATGGCACCGGCACTGACACTGCCAGGTAGTGCTGCGCGTCGTACTGGTACACCTGCCCACCCAGGTAACCACGCTTCACGCCTTGGCAGACGATCACGATGCCGGGGTCGTACAGCACCGGCGTCCGCGCCAGCGGTCGGTTCGAGCGCAGCAGGCGCACGCCTGGCAGGGCCGTCAGCGTGTAGCCCTCGTCCATGGCGAGGGCCTGCAACAGGCCCACCATGCGCGCCTGCATCGTCTGTTCCGCAGAAGGCATGGGCAGCTCATAGGAATAGGCAAGAATGGCGGAAGCCTAGGCCTGGGATGCTCGTAGTGCAAGCACTAACGTGCAAGCTCCCAACCGAGAGCCCCCCATGACCACGTCCCGCCTCTTCCTCATCACCGGCGTCAGCAGCGGCTTCGGCCGTGCGCTGGCCGAGCATGCCCTGCTGGCCGGCCATCGCGTCGTCGGCACCGTGCGCAACGACACCGCCCGTCATGACTTCGAAGCCCTCGCCCCGGGCCGCGCGTTCGGCCGCCTGCTCGAGGTCACCGATGCCGATGCCATCACGGCCCTGGTCGCCCACATCGAAGCCGACATCGGCGCCATCGACGTGCTGGTCAACAACGCCGGCTACGGCCACGAAGGCGTGCTGGAGGAGTCGACCCTCGCCGAGCTGCGCCAGCAGTTCGAAGTGAACGTGTTCGGCCCTGCCGCACTCATCAAGGCCGTGCTGCCGCACATGCGCGCGCGCCGCCGCGGCCACATCCTCAACATCACCTCCATGGGCGGCTTCATCACCCTGCCCGGCATTGCCTGGTACTGCGGCAGCAAGTTCGCGCTGGAGGGCATCAGCGAAGTGCTGGCCAAGGAAGTTGCCGGTTTCGGTATCCATGTCACCGCCGTCGCGCCCGGTTCGTTCCGCACCGATTGGGCCGGCCGCTCGATGGTGCGCTCGCCCCGTGCCATCGAGGATTACGACGCGCTGTTCGACCCCATCCGCAGCGCGCGCGAAGCCAAGAGCGGCCAGCAGCTTGGCGACCCGGCCAAGGCCGCGCAGGCCATGCTGCAGCTGATCGACAGCCCCACGCCGCCCGCCCACCTGCTGCTGGGCAGCGATGCCGTGCAGCTGGTGCGCGGCAAGCTGCAGGAACTGGGCACCAGCATTGACCAGTGGGAAGCCCTGAGCCGTTCCACCGACGGCTGAGCCGCTGCGCTCGCCGGGCATGGCCCGGCGCTACCGGGGCATGACCCTGCTGGTGGGTGCCGACCGTTGGTCGGTGCCAACTCCTGGTGGGTGCCGACCGTTGGTCGGCACAAGATCAGATCCACCGGCTTCCGCGTGAAGACCGCGCGCACGGTTCCCCTGCCCCCTCGGTTGTAACCTGAGCCCCTACCAGCCGCCAGGGAGGCGCAGGCGTGAATGCATCGATCCGGCAGGTGAACCTGCAGCGACTGATCCTCGCGCTTGCCACGCTATCGGCGCTGGTCATGCTGAGCAACACGCTGTGGGCCAGCTACCAGGTGCAGCGCCAGCAGCTCATCGAAAAGAGCCTGGAAGCCAACCGGGTCTACGCGCACTCGCTGGCCCAGTCCACCCAGCATTTCGTGCTGAACGCGCAGCAGCAGCTCGCGGTCGGGGCCGAGCGCCTCAGCCGCGGGCTCGACCAGCCGGCAGCACACGATGATGAAGTGGAACGCATCAAGCTGCAGACCGATGCCTTCAACAGCGTCATCGCGGTGGATGCCCAGGGCGTGGTGGTCGGCACCTCACCTGCCCTGCCGGAACTGCAGGGCAAGGCGCTCACCAGTGCCGCCAACCACAAGGCGCTGCAGCAGCGGCTGCCGATGGTCAGCGATCCGTTCATCGCCCACACCGGCAATCTGGTCGTCACCCTCTCCCACCCGGTATTCGATGCCGACGGCGGCTACGCGGGCTACATCACCGCCTCCATCCACCTGCGCGACCCGAACGTCCTGCATTCCCTGCTCGGCACGCACCCCTACGAGGATGGCTCGTACCTGTACGTGGTCAGCCGCGATGGCACCCTGCTCTACCACCCCGAACCGGACCGGGTCGGCCAGCCCGCCAAACGCAACGCCGCCGTCGAAGCGCTCAGCCAGGGAAGCGCCGGTGCCTTGCATTCGCACAACAGCCGCGGCGTGCACATGCTGGCCGGTTTCGCACCGGTGCCCGCCGCCGGCTGGGGCATCGTCGCCCAGCGCCCCATCGATGCCGCCACCGCGCCCATGGGCAGCCTGTTCGCCACTGTGCTGCGCAACGCCGCACCGCTGGGCCTGCTCTCGCTGCTGCTGATCTGGCTGTGCTCGCGCCGCATCGCCTCGCCGCTGCAGCAGCTCGCGCAGCACGCGCAGGAAGGCGATGTCGGCGCCGCCATTTCCCAGGTCAAGGCGGTCAATTCCTGGTACTTCGAGGCCGCGCAGCTGAAGCAGGCCGTGCTGGTCAGTTTCCGCAACCTCAGCGATCGCATCGGCAAGCTCGACCTGGCCGCACTCACCGATCCCCTCACCCAGCTGCTCAACCGGCGCGGGCTGGAACGCGCGCTCAGTGCCCTCACCGCCTCCGGCGTGCCGTTCGGCGTCATCACCCTCGATGTGGACCACTTCAAGGACGTCAATGACCGCCACGGCCACGACGCCGGTGACCAGGTCATCGCCGGCGTCGCCCAGAGCATGCGCGCCAATGCCCGCCCGCAGGACGTGCTGTGCCGTCTCGGTGGCGAGGAATTCCTGGTGCTGCTGCCCGAGGTCAGCGCCGATACCGCGCTGCAGGTGGCCGAACGCCTGCGCACCGCCATCGAAGCCCAGGCCTTTGCCAAGGTCGGGCACGTCACGATTTCTGCCGGGGTCAGCCACTACCCTGAAACCCAGTCCAACCCCGATCTGGCCATCCGCCAGGCCGACAAGGCGCTGTACCGCGCCAAGCACGGCGGCCGCAACCAGAGCGTGCTCTACCGCAAGCGCAGCCAGCAGCCTCCACCGCCGTCTTGACGCGCTGTTGGCTGCATCTACACGGCATCGCCTCTGCGTACCTGCAACCCTGCCATCACCCCAATTGCCTGCAGCACCCCCGACCGGCTCTCGCGCTCCCGTTCAACCGGAAAAAGCACATGGCCCCGACCCGTACCGAAGAACGCATGTCGACGCTGGGCAGTCTGGACGTCCTGGATGACGTTGCCGGGGCCTCGCTGGATCGCCTCACCGATCTGGCCGCACGCACCTTCCACGCGCCGGTGGCCTTCGTCTCGCTCATCGAAGTCGACCGCCAGCGGCTGATCTCGAGCAAGGGTCTCACCTCGGCCGGCTCGCACATCCGCGATTCCATCTGCGCGCACACCATCGGCTCCACTGCGGGCCTGGTCATCAACGATCTCGCCCTGGACCCACGCTTTTCCAGCCTGCCACTGGTGGCCGGGCCGCCGCACCTGCGTTTCTATGCGGGCACCCCGCTCATCGCCGCCAACGGCGTGGCCATCGGTGCGCTGTGCGTGATGGACAGCGTGCCCCGGCAGTTCTCCGCCGATGATCGCCGCCAGCTGCAGACACTGGGCATGGCAGTGATGAACGAACTGGAGCTGCGCACGCTCAGTGGCCGTCGCGATCCGGTCAGCGGCCTGCCCAACCGCCACCAGTTCGCCATCGACTACGCCGCGCGTTCGGTACGTACGCCCGGGCGGCCGTGCTATGCCGTGATGATCGACGTGCTCGACCTGCCACGGGCCAACGAGGCCGGCCAGGTGCTGGGCATGGTGCCGCTGGAAGCGCTCATCCGCCGTGCCGGCGTGCGCATCAACCTTGCCCTGGACGGCGTGGCCCAGGTCTACCACGTGGAAGCCACGCGCTTCGCCTTCGTGATCGAACTCCCCGACCGCGATGCCATCGAGCGCCTGGTCCACCTGCTGCATGACGATCTCATCCGCCCGATCATGGCTGCCGCCGTACCGCTGGCACCGCAGTTCCATGCCGGCCTGTGCGAGGCCACGCTGGGCCGCGACAGTGCCGACGATGTGCTGCGCAAGATGATGATCGGCATGCATTCGGCGCTCGCCGGCCATGTCACCTGCTGCTGGTATTCGTCCCTGCGCGATGAAGGCCTGCAGCGCAGCTATCGGCTGGCCACCGACGGCCAGCAGGCGCTGCAGCAGGACCAGTTCCACCTGGTTTATCAACCCCGCTTCCGCGCCGAAGACCTCACCCCCGTCTCGGCCGAAGTACTGCTGCGCTGGGACCATCCGCAGCTGGGCGCGGTCAGCCCTGCCGAGTTCATTCCCGTGTTCGAACGCACCGCGCTGATGGACGGCGTCACCGCCTGGGTGCTCGACCACGCGTTCACCCAGCTGGCGCAGTGGCGGCGCGAAGGGCTGTCACTCACCCTGTCCATCAACCTCTCCGCGCGCGATGTCGCGCGCAAGGGTATGGCCGATGCCTTCATTGCCACGCTGCTGTGCAAGGGCCTGTCCTGCACCGACGTGGAAGTGGAGATCACCGAGGGCGAATGGCTGCGCGCCGATTCCTTGCCCGGCGAACAACTGAAGCAGCTGGCGGCCGCCGGCGTGCGCGTAGCGATCGATGATTTCGGCAGTGGCTACAGCAACTTCGGTTATCTCACCGAACTGCCCATCCACACGATCAAGCTGGACAAGTCGATGATCGACGACCTGCCCACCGATACCCGCGCGCAGCTGAAAGTGCAGGCCGTCATCGGGCTGGCCCATGGCCTGGGTTACAACACCGTGGGCGAAGGGGCGGAAACGTTCGAGCAGGTGGCCCTGCTGCAGGCGTATGGCTGCGATGAAATCCAGGGCTTTGCACTGTCACGCCCGATCAGGGCCACCGATCTGGCTGCGCTGCAGACGGTGCCGTACGTTCCGGCCTGAGCCCAGTACTGGCTGAACGGGATTTTCGGCATTCATCTTTTGCTGACACCGTTGAGCTCGCCAAGACGGCATGATGGCGCCGCAGCAGCATTGCCCCTTCCACTGGATATCCTTTG
This sequence comes from Stenotrophomonas sp. S39, assembly GCF_016624665.1. NCBI lineage: Bacteria > Pseudomonadati > Pseudomonadota > Gammaproteobacteria > Lysobacterales > Lysobacteraceae > Stenotrophomonas > Stenotrophomonas sp. S39. The sequence goes on from NZ_JACVTT010000022.1 coordinate 33,282, forward strand.
CAGCCGTCTTCCCCTTCGGCCGGATCACCGGCCTCGCCGTCGCGTACCTTCTTTGAATACCTGGCCGTACGGGCCGGTGAACAGTGGTTTGCCGTGGATGTGCAGGCCACCGTCGAGATCCGCGGCCCGGAAACTTTTGACCGCACCGGCAGCGAAGGACGCCTCACGCTGACCGTGCGCGAAAACGCCCTGCGCGTGGTCGATCTGCGCCGCCTCAGCGGGCTGACACCGTTTACCTACACCTGCCCGGCCATGGCGCTGGTGCGCGCCGGGGTGGATGTGATCGGCCTGGCCGTGGACGAAGTGGGCGACATCGAGAGCGTGCCGCGCAAGCAGCTGCGGGCTGACAACCCACTGGGGTATGTGTTCTGCAGCCAGAGCATCGCCATGCCCGACAAGCGCGAGATTCCGCTGATCGACCCGATGTTGTTGATCGCCGCGTAGCCAGGCATTGCCCATGTAGAGCCGAGCCCACGCTCGGCTGCTTCTGCGAGCCCCGCCCAGTAGTGCCAGCCCATGGCTGGCAACACGTACCCCGTCCGCCATCACGGAGCCGAGCATGGGCTCGGCTCTACAGCCCACGGCACGCCGCCTACATCACGATGGCAAACCCCAGCGCCAACACCAGCGCCGAGGTCAGCAGGAACGACGCCAGCACGAACCCGGCCGCAGGCAGATACCCCACGTCATTCAACGCCACGAACGTGCGCGTGCGCGCCCACAGGTACCACACCACGGCCGCCACCCCGATCACCGCGCCCCAGCCTTTCGCTTCCCCGCCCACCGCCTGCGAAACCGCCAGCAGCAGCACGAACGGGCACGCCAGGAACGCCTGGATGGAAAACGGCTCGCGCAGGGTGTCGCGGTTGATCGGCAGACGCTGACGCCACAACGTACTCAGCGCCGCGCCCAGCGCAAAAATGCAGAACACCGCCGAGCGCGTCAGCAGCAGGCCCTGCTCGCTCGAGAACAGCAGCTTGCCCAGCGGCCCGGACAGGGACAGCGGCGCCGTGCGCATCGCCATTTCCAGCGCATGCGCCAGCACCACCGACAGGATCAGCATCAGCACCGGGCTGATCGCATCGGCAAAGCGGTGTTCCGGATCCTTGGCAAATTCGCGCCGCGTGTAACGCGCCACCTCCCCCGGCCGCACCAGCACCCGCCACAGCGTGCGCGGGTAGAACACCAGCCAGCCCACCAGCTCGTAGAGGAACTCCTCAAGCGATCGAAGCAGTCGGATCAGGTCCATGGGATCAGCAACGCCGCAAGGGGTTGGCGGCCAGCTTACAGGTACTGCTGCTCTTACCCATCACGCCTGGGAACATTCAGCCGAGCGTGGGCTCGGCTCTACAGCGAACGCGTCACACCAGGGTAGCGCCGGGCCATGCCCGGCGGATCACACCGCGTCCAGAATAATCCTCGGCAGCCGCGCAATCGCCCGCGAAAACACCGCCGGCGCATCCATCCCGCGTGCCACCACCAGCGCGCCGTGCAGCTCCACCAGCATCTGCTCGGCCAGCAGCTCGGCCTGGTCATCACCCACACCGTGCTGCCGCGCCACACCCGCCAGCGCCTCCTGCAGCCGGTGGAAGGTCGAGGCAATCGCATCGCCACAGCCGTTCTGCACGCCACGCGGCGGCGACAGCATGTTCAACAGGCACGACTGCCGGCCGTGGTCGTACATCGCGTCCATCGCCGTAACAAAACGCGCCAGCTTGTCCGCCACCGGCGCATCGCCGGCCAGCACCGGGAAGATCTCCGCATCCAGCACGCGCCCGACCTGGGCCAGCACTTCCTGCGCCATCTCCTCCTTCCCGTTCGGGAAGCGGTGGTAAAGGCTGGATTTCTTCAGGCCCGTCGCCTCGGCAATCACCGCCAGCGACGCGCCTTCATAGCCGACGTCCTTGAACGTCAGCGCCAAGCGGTCCAGCAGGGCCGCGTCATCAATTTTCCTGACCTGGGGCATGGGTCACCTCCTGCCTGAACGATAACCGACCGTTCGGTCCAATTCAAGCTTGACGTGGACCGATCGTTCGAATTCAATTCATCCCGTACCGACCGTTCGGTACATTTCATCCCAACCCCTCAAGGAACCACCCATGTCCCGTCTCGCCCTCGTCACCCCCGAAACCGCCACCCCGGCCCAGCAGCCGCTGCTGGAGCAGACCAAGGCCAAGTTCGGCAAGCTGCCCATCATCATGACCGCGCTGGCCAACTCCCCGGCCACCATGAACAGCTACCTGGCCCTGTTCCAGAACCTCACCGACGGCCGCTTCAGCAAGCAACTGGCGCGCAAGATCGGCCTGGCCATCGGCGAAGAAAACGGCTGCGAATACTGCATCTCCCTGCTGGCCGCCATCGCCAAGCTGCAGAAGCTCACCGAGGAAGACATCGAGCTGGCCCGCCACGGCAAGTCCACCGACCCGAAGGAACAGGCCCTGCTCGACTTCGTGCTGCTGCTGGTGCGCCACAAGGGTGACGTGACCGACGAAGAACTGCAGGCCGTGCGCGCCGCCGGCTGGGGCGATGAGGACATCGTGGAAGTGTTCGGCCACCTGGCGCTGAACTTCATCACCAACTATCTCTGGAAGGTCGGCCGCAACGACGTCGACTTCCCGATCCTGCGCCTGTTTGACCAGGGCAAGATCTCGCGCGGCAGCAGCCACCCGTTCCAGCAGGTCGCCTGAGGAGCCCACACCATGAACACCCCTGCCCGTCTGGCAGCCGGCCTTGCCGGTGCCCTCGCCGTTGCCTCCGCCCACGCCGCCGCGCCGGCCGTCACCTTCCACTATGCCCAGGTGGACGACGTGCGCGTGTTCTACCGCGAAGCCGGCGACCCCAAGGCGCCCACCGTGTTGTTGCTGCACGGCCTGCCCTCCTCGTCCTTCATGTACCGCGAACTGATTCCGATGCTGGCCGACCGCTACCACGTGATCGCCCCGGACCTGCCCGGCTTCGGCTTCACCGAAGCACCGCCGCGCGACAAGTACGCCTACACCTTCGCCAACCTGGCCAACACCATCGACCGCTTCACTGAAGTGGTCGGCATCGATCAATACGCCATCCAGGTGTTCGACTACGGCGCACCGGTCGGCTGGCGCCTGGCCACCCAGCACCCGGAACGCATCACCGCCATCGTTTCGCAGAACGGCAACGCCTATGAAGAAGGCCTGGGCGAGCTGTGGGAGCCGATCAAGCGCTACTGGAGCGCGCCGACCGCAGCCAACCGCGATGCGCTGCGCGGCATGTTCACCCCGGAAAGCATCCAGTGGCAGTACACCCACGGCGCGCCGGATGCCATGCGCATCGCGCCGGAAACCTACACGCTGGACAACGAGCGCCTGGCGCGCCCGGGCAACCTGGATATCCAGCTGGACCTGATGCTGGATTACCGCACCAACGTGGTGATGTACCCGCAGCTGCAGAAGTACTTCCGCGACCGCAAGCCGCCGCTGCTGGCGGTGTGGGGGCGCAACGATGCGATCTTCATTCCGGCCGGCGCGGAGGCGTTCAAGCGCGATCTGCCGAAGGCGGAGGTGCGTTTCTATGACACCGGGCACTTCGCGTTGGAAAGCCATGTGCAGGAGATCGGCCCGGTGATCCGCGCGTTCCTGGATGCGAATCTGTAAGGACCGTTTGCGCGGGCCACGTTCGCGCACTTCGCTCGCTCTGTAGAGCCGAGCCGACGCTCGGCTTGCGGTTGTCCCATGACGTATCCGGCACGCGAAATCGGCCGGATACGTCATTTCGCTCCACACAGCTAGTCATCCACGCAATCAGTTGAAATGCCCCATACAACTATTCGCAAGCGCAAAACGTCACACGCTGCACGCCCTCGCGAGCCGCTTACGTCACACGGCGTCGTCTCTGCCACTGCCGCGGCGTGCTCGCGTCTCCTCTTGTCGCATGTGCCATCTGAGTTGCATGCAACAATTCCTGGCTCGCACTCGATTCATCCGAAATCTTCGGATTTTTCTCATTGAACTGAACGTGCAGGCGTAGACAACATGGCGCGCCACTGAAAACGAGTGGCCGGGTCTGCAAACCCGTGTAGTTAAGCGACTGTAGTTTGCGCTTGCCCGTCGGCACCGACCGGAAACCGGTGCCGGCGGGCAATCCGTCGGCCTATATGGCGGGCGGTGCGTGGGGGTCCTCGGGCCCACCGGTCTATTCGCTTATCTACCCGGTTTGCAGCCACGCACCGTCCGCCACCCCGCTTCCGCGCGGTGGCGCTGTTAAGCACAGCCACGGAAGCTACTGCCATGACCACTCGCAAGAACCCGCCGCTCCATGCTGTTGGCACCGTCAACGACGACGAAAACCCCACCTCCGATCTCAGCACCTTCCAGGGCTGCCTCACCCGCATCCGCGATGGCGAAGGCTCCGACGGAATGCTCTGGCCGGAAGAAAACCTGTCCGACGGGCGACGTCAGTCTCTCGCGCGCATTGACCGCGCGGCCACGGGCATCCTCACTGCGGTGGAGATGCTGCATGCCGCCAACCGCTGCAAGACCATGGCCACGCCCCGCCGGCACTTGGATGAGGGCGTGGTGGAGGGCTTGTTCTTCGCGTGTCGCGAGCTGGCCGAACTGGTGTGCAGGGAAGTCAGGCCGGCCTGATCTCGCCGGGCCATGCCCGGCGGAAAATCAAAACCACCGCGCCGCGCGTTCGCGGGGCACGGCCCCGCGCTACCACCACCCCGCCCGGTAGCGCCGGGCCATGCCCGGTGGAAAATCAAAACCACCGCGCTGCGCGCCACCACCGCGCCACCGCTCCCGGTAGCGCCGGGCCATGCCCGGCGGAAAATCAAACGTCCCGTGCAGCCACGCTTAGCGAGCGGTCCAACCGCCATCCATCGGGAGCGCCGTGCCCGTCATCTGCGCCGCGGCGTCCGATGCCAGAAACACCGCCATGTCACCCAGCTGCTCCGGCGTCACGAACTGCAAGGACGGCTGCTTCTCGGCCAACAGCTCACGCGCGGCGGACTCCTGGTCCGTTCCTTCCCGCTCCGCCAACGCGGTGATCTGCTTCTCAACCAGCGGGGTCCGTACCCACCCCGGGCAGATCGCGTTGGCCGTGATGCCCGTGCCCGCGTTTTCCAGCGCGGTCACCTTGGTAAACCCGACCACGCCATGCTTGGCCGCCACATAGGCGGACTTGTTCACCGAGCCCACCAAGCCGTGCGCCGACGCGATATTGATGATGCGTCCCCACCCCTGCTGCTTCATATGCGGCAGGGCCGCTGCCGTGGCGTGGAAGACCGCCGATAGATTCAGCGCCAGGATCGCATCCCACTTCTCAACGGGGAATTCCTCGATCGAGGCCGTGTGCTGAATGCCCGCATTGTTCACCAGGATGTCGATGCGCCCCATCGTGGCAACGGCGCAGTCGATCATCTCCCGCACCGCCTCGCCACGCGAAAGGTCTGCGCCATCGTGCGCCACCCGCACCCCGAACTCGGCCTCCAGACCGGAGCGGATGCGTTCGATCTCCGCCGCATCGCCGAAGCCATTCAGCACGATATCGGCCCCCTGCCGCGCCAGCGCCGTGGCAATGCCAAGACCGATACCGCTGGTAGAGCCGGTAACTACCGCGACCTTTCCAGAGAACATGGGGAAGATTCCTTAGAACGGAGGCCCAAGTGTAGATCCACGCCATGCGTGGATGCTCCACCTCTCGGCACAAGCTCACCCTGCCAGGGTAGATCCACGCCGCGCGTGGGTGCTCCACCTCTCGGCACAAGCTCACCCTGCCAGTGTAGATCCACGCCACGCGTGGATGCTCCACCTCTCGGCACAAGCCTAGGCTGGCCGTATAGTCAGCCCATCCAGCCAAGGACGGTCCGATGAACCTGCGCCACGCCCTGCTGCCCACTGCCCTGACCGTACTGCTTGCCCCCGTGGCAAACCTTGCGGCACAACCGCAAGCCCCCAGCACACCGCTGACCACCGGCAGCGTGCGCCTGGATATTGCCAGCGGTCGCGTCGAGGGCGACATCTGCGTGACCCACCTGCCAGCCGATTCACGGGGCTCGTTCGCACTCAACGCCGGCCTGAATGTTGCGCGGGTCACCGATGGTGACGGCAAAGACGTGGCCTTTGGTGGTTGGTACGAACCCGGCGTGGACGGCGAGGCACGTGTCTACACCCTGGCCGAACCCACCGCCAAGCTCTGCGTGCAGTATGTCGGCGCGTTTCCGCGCTACCCGAAGCACGATGCCATTGACGACTTCAAAGGCATGATGGCCTTCAACGGCGACAGCGCCCGGTTCACCGAACAATCCGCATGGCTGCCACTGGCATTCGACCCCAAGACCCGCGTGCGCAGCCGCGAGAGTCGTTACGACATGCAGGTAGACTGCAACGGCTGTCGGTTCCTGTATCTCAACGGCAGCCCGGCCATTGAAGGCGCACAAGGCCGCTTCCGCAGCGATATCGCCCGGCCGATTCTGCTGTTCGGCGGCAGCGGCCCGATCACCCGCACCGCACAGGTCACCCTGCTCAACGAGAGCCTGCCCGCGGCCAAGGTCGATGCGCTGTCCAACGCGGTACAGAAAGTGGCCGAGGCCTATACGCGCTACATGGGCGTATCGCCGGCCGAGCGCCCCACCTTCCTGCGCATGGTCACGCTTGACCAGGTGGAGCGCGACCGCCGTGGCAACGAGTGGGGCTTTGCCGCCTGGCCGACCATTGCGATGAGCGGCAGCATCGGCAACGTGGCCGACTCGCTGCTGGCGGGTGGCGAACGGGCCGAGCGGCGCGTGCAGTACATCGCACACGAAATGGGCCACTACTATTTCGGCACCTTGAACCAACCGCAGGGCGCCTACTATTGGTTCCTGCTCGAATCCAGCGCCGAGTTCCTGTCGATCAAGGCGCTGCGCGAGGTCAGTGGCGATGCCGCCGCGGATCGCTACGTCGCGCGGCTGCAATCGTCCATCGACAAACAGGACAAGCCCCTACCGGCATTGGACAGCATCGATGCCAGCGCCAATCTGGGCGAGCTGTATCGCTACGTCTACGCGCCCTTGCTGCTGCTCTCGCTGGAACAACAGGTGGGCGAAGCGAAGATGCAGGCCTTCATGCGCGGCCTACTGGCTGCGCCCTCCCCCAACGATTGGGCCGAACTGCGAAGCATTGCGATGAAGGCCGGCATCGACGCCAAGGCCTGGAAACAGTGGCAAGCCAGCTGCGTGTCAGGCGGAGCGCCACGCTGTAGATCCACGCCACGCGTGGACGCTCCTCCTCAGCGCCCCATCACTTCAGCCGTTCAACCAGCCGCTGGCCCACTTCCAGCGCCGACGCCGGGTTCTGCCCGGTGATCAGCTCGCGATCCACCACCACATGGCCGGTCCACGGCGTGGTGTTGCTACTGAACTTCGCACCCGCCCGCTGCAACGCGGTCTGCGGATAGAACTTCATTTCACCGCCGCCCAGCATCGGCTTGGCCTGCTCTTCTTCCTGGTTGCTGATCGCCGTCATCTGGTAACCCCTGTAGATCCACTTCGGGGTGGCCGGCACGGCGCCCGCTTCCAGCTTTGCTCGTTGATGGGGACTCGGCCGGGTGAGCCCCGGGCCAGGCAAGGCTCTCGGAGCGCTCATGCCGCGCAGGGGCACTTTGCCTGAGTACCAAGGGTCATATGTCGCTTGCGCCGCTATTCCATGGGTAGAATTGGCCAAATTCTGTCGTATAAGGCCATGCCATGGAACACCCTCTCGTCGAGGTTCGGGGCGCTGCCCAGGCGCTCCGGGAATTCGCTGAAGCCCGTGATTGGGCACAGTTCCATTCCCCGAAGAACCTCGTCATGGCTCTCTCCGGCGAAGTTGGAGAGCTGAACGAGGTCTTCCAGTGGATGACGGAGGCCGACTCGTTCAATGCCGCGTCCTCTGAAGCCACCGCCAAGGCCGTTCGAGAAGAGATCGCCGACGTAGCCCTGTATCTCATCCGGCTGTCGGACGTGCTCGGCATCGACCTCAATGAAGCGGTCAGCAGCAAGCTGGCCATGAATGCCGCCAAGTACCCGGTCGATCTTTCGCGGGGCGTCAGCACCAAGTACAACAAGCTGTCTCAGCCATGATCGTCTATCAGGCAGACAAGGACGCCTTCCTTCGCCACTGCAATGATGAGGAAATCGAGGACGTCATCCTCGCCAGCTACAAGGCGGCCACCAAGGGCCATGTGGGTGAGTCCGAAATCCGCTCCTGGCGCGAGTCACTGAGATACGTCGCACGTGCACTGAACCACCCGTCCATTCCCGGCGACATCGGCGTGGCGGTTGAGTTCGTCCTGCCTCAGTCGCGGAAGCGTATTGACGTTCTCCTGACCGGCCACACCGAAGACGGCTCGGCGCACGTCATCATCGTCGAGCTCAAACAATGGTCGGTCATCAAGCAGTCCAATCGCGACGCCATGATCGAGTTGCGGCCCGGAGACCTTCGAGTCCATCCCAGCTATCAGGCATGGTCCTACGCTTCATTCCTTGAGGGCTTCAACGAAGCGGTCCATGTAGGAAAGCTCCAGCTTCATCCCTGCGCCTATCTGCACAATTATCAGTCGGACGGTGTGATCGACTCACCCCATTACCGGCCCTACATCCAACGCGCACCGCTCTTCCTGAAGGGCGCGGGCGACCTTGAGGCGCTGCGCGCTTTCATCAGCCAGCACACCAGCAAGGGCGATGGCATCCCGGTGCTGGCCAATCTCGACAGTGCCACGATCCGGCCGTCCAAAGCGCTCGCAGACGAGTTGCATCGATTGCTCTCGGGAAATAGTACGTTCACCCTGCTCGACGAACAGAAGCACGTGTTCGAAGCCGCCAAGGCAGCCTGTGCCCAGGCGCACGCGGAGCGGAAACCTCGGGTTGTCATCATTGAGGGCGGCCCGGGTACGGGCAAGTCCGTCGTTGCGGTGAATCTTCTGGCCGCGGTGCGCGATGGCTTGAACGTCAAGTACGTCTCGAAAAATGCCGCGCCACGCGAGGTCTATAGAAGCGCCCTCAGCAAGTCAAAGGAGAACGATCGCCTCCACCACTTCTTCGGTGGGTCCGGAGCGTACATCAATAGCCCTGAGAACGAATTCGATCTACTGATCGTCGACGAGGCCCATCGGCTCACGGAGCAAGGCGGGTTCTACGGGAACGAGGGTAAGAACCAGATCATGGAGCTGATCAACGCTGCCCTGTGCAGCGTGTTCTTCATTGATGAAGACCAACGGGTCACGCTGAAAGATATCGGCACCAAAGAGGCCATTCGGGATTTCGCAGTCGCCCGTGGAGCGACGGTGGAGGAATACGCCCTGTCCTCGCAGTTCCGCTGTGCGGGGTCGGACGGCTATCTCGCATGGTTGGACGACGTGCTGCAGGTCCGCCCGACCGCAAACACAACGCTGGACGAAGAGAGCTACGACTTCCAGGTATTCGATGATCCGGTCGCATTGCACGCGGCCATCGATGCCAAGAACGCCGATAACCGCGCGCGCGTCGTAGCTGGCTATTGCTGGCCATGGAACAGCAAGAAGAACAGCAAGGACATGGACATTGTCATTGGCAACTACCGACGGCAGTGGAACCTTGGTCAGGACGGAAGCCTTTGGATCGTGTCCCCGAACTCGATTGATCAGGTGGGCTGCATCCATACCTGCCAGGGTCTGGAAGTCGACTACATCGGCGTAATCATCGGACCGGATCTGATCATGGAAGACGGCGCCCTCAAGACGGTCCCTCGTGCGCGTGACCGGCACGACAAGACGATGAAGGGGTATGTGAAGCTATCCCAGTCCGATCCTGCACACGCTGCCGCGTTGGCCGAAACCATCATCAAGAACACCTACCGCACCTTGATGACTCGAGGAATGAAGGGATGCTACGTCTACGCCACCGATCCGCAGGTCGCCGCGTATTTAAGGGGCCGACTGCGGCGTGCGGCAACCATCGAACAGGTGGTTGAGCTGGAAGCCTGATCAGCTTCATTTGACAGAACGTCCGGATCTTTCCCGCGCAGTTCGCGGGGGATTCTCCTCGACGACAAGCACGCTGATCCAATTTGCTTACTTCAACCGCTCAACCAGCCGCTGCCCCACTTCCAGCGCCGAAGCCGGGTTCTGCCCGGTGATCAGCTCGCGATCCACCACCACATGGCCGGTCCACGGCGTGGTGTAACTGCTGAACTTCGCACCCGCCCGCTGCAACGCGGTCTGCGGATAGAACTTCATTTCACCGCCGCCCAGCATCGGCTTGGCCTGCTCTTCTTCCTGGTTGCTGATCACCGTCATCTGGTAGCCGCTGTAGATCCAATTCGGGGTGGCCGGCACGGCGCCCGCTTCCAGCTTTGCCACGAAACCGTTGGAATCCGGCAGCGTGGACAGCAGCGCGATCGGCCCGTGGCAGACCAGCGCGGTGGTCTTGTTGCGCTGGTGGAAGTCGGCCAGCAAGCGGCCGAGCGCCGGGCTCTTCAGCAGGTCCTGCATCGGTGCGTGGCCACCGGGAATGTAGACCGCATCAAAACGCGCGTAGCCCTGCTGCTCAACGCGCGCCAGGCTGACCACCGGCGAGGCCGTCGACGAGGTCAGCGCCAGCTTCTCCATCAGATCCTTATGCAGCTTCAACTGCGCGGCATCGTTGCCGAAGTACGCCGCCGTCACCGATGACGCATCCACCGTCGGCGCCCGCCCCTGCGGCGTGGCGAAGGTCACCTCATGGCCTGCATCCAGCAGCAGCTTGACCGGCTGCATCAGCTCGTTGAGATAGAAGCCGGTGGACAGTACCTCGCCGTCCTTCAGGTCCAGGTGGTTCTCGTCGGACAGCACCACGAGCACGTTGGCGGCATGGGCGCCGGTGGCGGCCAGGGTCAGGGCGAGCGCTGCGGCGAGCCGGGTCATCAGGTTCATGGGGTAGCTCCACTGGGAATGGTGGCTACTTTATTCATCGCTCACGCAGCGATAAATTGGCCTTCTCGCAAAAGATCTGTTCCCCGGAGAGCCAAATGAGCCGCAAGTTCGACTACCTCGGCGATGTGGAGGTATTCCTGGCGGTGGTCGAGCACGGCTCGTTCACTGCCGGCGCCGTGGCGCTGTCCACCACGCCCTCGGTGCTGAGCCGTGCGGTCACCCGCCTGGAAGCGCGGCTGGGCCGGCAGCTTCTGCAGCGGACCACCCGCCGCGTGGGCCTGACCGACGCCGGGCGGCTCTACCTGGAACAGGTGCGCACCGCCTTCGGCCTGCTGGACGACGCCGAGCGGGACGTGCAGGGTCAGGACGGCGCGCTGGCCGGCCGCGTACGCCTGAGCGTGCCGACCACCTATGGCCACTACCGGCTGCCGCCCGTGCTGGCGCGCTTTGCGCAGCAGTACCCGCAGGTGCAGGTGGAACTGAACATCACCAACCGCAATGTGGACCTGGTGGCGGAGGGCTTTGACTTGGCGATTCGGCTGGGGCAGCTGCCGGATAGCGGGCTGGTGGGGCGGAAGCTGGAGGACGCGCCGCTGCTGCTGGTGGCTTCGCCGGAGTACCTGGAGCGCCGGGGTACTCCGCAGACGCTGGACGATCTGGAGCAGCACCTGTGCCTGCCGTTTGTGATGCCGCGGACTGGACGGTTGGCGCCGTGGGTGTTTCGGGATGGTGGGAAGGATGTGGACTGGGTACCGCGTTCGTCGATCGAGACGTCTGACGATGTGCTGGGCGTGGTTTCTCTGGCCACGCAAGGCATTGGAATTTGCCAGAGTTATGAGTTCATCGTGCGGGAGCGCTTGCTGCGTGGGGAGCTTGTGGAGGTGCTGCCGCAGCTGCGCGGGCGGTCGAGGCCGTTCTCGGTGATTTATGCCCCGCATCGGCGGCAGTCGGCTGCGGCACGGGCAATGATTGAGTTGCTGGTGGGAAATGTGGCGAGCGTTGAGGACGGCGTTGGTTGAGGCTGCCATGTGTGTTGGCGGTGTCGGCTTGGACCGCATTTCAAGCTGTGCGGCTGATCTACCGCCTTTGCGGTCCGCTGTGGATTGAATGGTGTTTTAAAGGAGATAGCCGAGCTACCCGCTTGATGCATTGCCGGCTTCGAAAACGAGGCTCGGACTGGGTGGGTAGCCTGCGCGAGCCCATCTATCCGTTAATCTTGCTACGCGAGCAACAAATTAGCTGGAAAATTTGCAAAAACCGCACGGGAACTGCCACCGAATCGATATGGATAGAAGTCAAGCTGAAGCCCAAGCGAACCACCTTCGTGCGCGGAGCTACAAGGGGAGTGCGCTACTGAAGTGCCGCCGGATCATGAGTTTTGGCAGGAAATAGCATGCTAACCGAGCCCTGCCCCGTCGATTCAAAGACATGGCCTATAAAGACGAATAGGAACAGGCAAACATCCCCGCATACGCGAGCAGCCGTTGAAATCTGCTTCACTGAAGCGTTCGACAAAGCTGATTCTCATCAACTTCCTCGATCATTTACGCATCAGAAATCTGCAGAGGTCTCATCCTTTTGGCCACGGGAGCGAAAAGGCTTAGGTCGACCAGAGAACTGAACATTAACCCCGGCCGACTTCAGCTGAAGATCACCCAGGAAGTCGAGGTCAACGACGGCTCGACTGCAACTATCAATTGAGCTCGAGAAGCGAACTACTGCCTCTAACCGTGCGCTCCTGCTAGCATTGTGGATATCTTCAATGGGGGGAGTGTGGATGCAAACCAAGGTGTCACAATGGTGGTCTTCGTTTAGGAAGACGCGAGGCGCAAGCCCGTGGGTGTATGTGGTACCGACTTTACTGTCTGGCTTGGTGTTGGCGACTCTATTTGCGCTGGGACCGCTCGTCCAAGCAGTAGTAGTGGCACTCGTCTCTGGAGAGTCGTCATCGCTTTACGACAGTGAAAACGTTGGCCCTCTCGTTAGCTTCAATGCATTCCTAACGACGGCCCTATGGCCCCCGTACCTAGTAGGCGGGATATTCTCGGCAACTGCAATGTTGCTGGCGCCCACGAAGAGGACAGTGATCGCCTCGGGAACGCTTGCAATTGGCCTATCGCTCACTGCTATTGACTTATCATCAGGCATACCAGACGGATTAGCAGCTTCGGTGCTGTGCAACTTCGCAGCGGGGGGGATTCTTGCAACTTTCACAGTGATTCTAATCCTCGACGACCGGATAGGCCGACACATAGCAAATGGAAATGAAAGAGTTGAGAGAATAATCTGGCTACTTTCACCCGCAGCAGGTTATTTTACCCTTGCAGCAGTCCTTTTTCTCGCACTGGGATTCTTGACGAGAATGCCTACAACCCCAGTCAGCTTTCGGCTCGAACCCTCTCTAAATGGCTACTACGTCACGAAGAATGAGGACCATTGCCAACCAAACAGCCAAGATGAATCAAGTAAATGCGATTCATCTGAGAGAGCAGAAAGCGATACATTTGCAATTCTCGGAAAGTTCAGTGAAGCAAAAGGTGGCAGGACGAAATTTCTTGGCGGCGGACCCAGCCTAAAAATTGAGTGGTCAACGAAGATAAAATCTTCCACAAGAGGTTCTGTCTGGGTAACTCAGGGTTGCGTAGCAGCGGACTCCGACTATGGGAAGGCCCTCAAATCCACCCCTATTTACTCTGGCGACATAAACAACCTTACCATTACCGCTGACGATGGACTGAGTGAATTTCGCATCACTCATCCGAACTCGAATAAAATTACCGTCTCAGACGATAACGTTGCGCAATTTTGGATGAACCCATCGCGCGACGACCCAGAAAAAATTGATATAAGCAGATTCCTTGGGAACGGGATTATCAATTTTGATGATAATTTTAGCAGGACAACATTCTCCCTCGGACTAATCTCCCTCACTGGCAAAAAGGAAGGCTCTCCACTAAAGACGCGCAGCGCCACCTACTCAATCAATGGTGATCAAGAGAAAATAATCAAATTCAGCATGTCCCCGGAGATGATTGAAGCAACCGCTGCGATCTCATGTGACGGCCTGGAGGTCACACAGAACGATCAGCACTTAGCTGCGATAACGAAAGTTCCATACATAGGTCTCCTAGTGTCTTTAGAAGCGCCTAAGCAGCTGAGTCTCGAGGACGTAGGCAAACACAATTACGTCACGGTCTCTGGCGCAAATGGGTGGATAGAGAGCACAGGTTATCGCAGGGATCAATTCCATGAGGCAGTTACAGGGGGCAATCTTTCACAGCTATCGCTCATTGGGGTTATGGGAGATTTAGTTGTCGATGGGCAGAATGTCTCCACAGGACCAACGAGCACGCTACAGCTAAGCGGAAAAATGTTCGCTCGCACAGATGGTCCCGCCATACTCGTTGAGGGTGGTGCCGACTATCTCATCCTTAACGGAAAAAGACTTAGTAGTACGAGATGGGAAAGACTGGATACAGGCATAAGAATCCCAATAATTCTCGGAGTACCAACCGCAGCATACTTTCTCCTGAGCTTCGCGAGCGGCACATTGCGGCGGCCAACTCGGATGGTCTGGAGGCTTCCGAGAGCACCCAGCAAGTCAAAATCAAAGTCCCGCCATCGCCGTAGGACTGGACGCTTCCACTGAGGAAGTGAACGTTGCGAAATTGCTCACCCGAACAAAACAAGGGCGCCTTTCGGCGCCCTAGTTTCTTTCAACTCACTCCCACTCAATGGTTGCCGGCGGCTTCCCCGAGATGTCATAAACAACCCTTGAAACCCCCCGCAACTCATTGATGATCCGGTTGCTCACCGTACCCAGGAACTCATACGGCAGATGCGCCCAATGCGCGGTCATGAAATCAATCGTCTCAACCGCACGCAGCGCAATCACCCACTCATAAGCCCGCGCATCACCCACCACGCCCACCGACTTCACCGGCAGGAACACGGCGAACGCCTGGCTGGTCTTGTCGTACAGGTCCGCCTTGCGCAGCTCATCAATGAAGATGGCATCGGCCTTGGCCAGCAGTTCGGCGTATTCGCGCTTCACTTCGCCCAGGATACGCACGCCCAGGCCCGGGCCCGGGAACGGATGGCGGTAGACCATGGTGCGCGGCAGACCGAGCTCGACGCCCAGGCGACGCACTTCGTCCTTGAACAGCTCGCGCAGCGGCTCCACCAGGCCCAGCTTCATGTGCTCCGGCAGGCCGCCCACGTTGTGGTGGCTCTTGATCACATGCGCCTTGCCAGTCTTGCTGCCGGCCGACTCGATCACGTCCGGGTAGATGGTGCCCTGCGCCAGCCACTTGGCGTTCTTCAGCTTGTTCGACTCTTCGTCGAAGATCTCGACGAACAGGTTGCCGATGATCTTGCGCTTGGCCTCCGGGTCGCTCACGCCTTCCAGCGCGCTGAAATAACGGTCGGCGGCATTCACGCGTACGACCTTCACACCCATGTGCTCGGCAAACATCGCCATCACCTGGTCGCCTTCCTGCCAGCGCAGCAAGCCGGTATCCACGAACACGCAGGTCAGCTTTTCGCCGATGGCCTTGTGCAGCAGCGCGGCCACGACGGACGAATCGACGCCGCCGGACAGGCCCAGGATCACTTCGTCATCGCCCACCTGCTCGCGCACGCGGGCGATCTGGTCGTCGATGATGTTGGCGGCAGTCCACAGGGTCTGGCAGCCGCACACATCCACCACGAAGCGGCGCAGCAGCGCCTGGCCCTGCAGGGTGTGGGTCACTTCCGGGTGGAACTGCACGCCGTACCAGCGCTTTTCTTCGTTGGCCATGGCGGCCACCGGAATGCGGTCGGTGGTGGCGGTAATGGTGAAGCCCGGCGGCGCGACGGAGACGTGGTCGCCGTGGCTCATCCAGACATTCAGCTTCGGCTCGCCGCCGTGGTCGCTCAGGCCCTTGAACAGTGCATCGGGGTTGATGACGTTCACTTCGGCGTGGCCGAATTCGCGCTGGTCAGCGGCTTCGGTGGCACCACCCAGCTGGGCAGCCAGGGTCTGCATGCCGTAGCAGATGCCGAAGATCGGCAGGCCGCTGTCGAACACTTCCTGCGGCGCGGCCGGGGCGCCCGGCAGCGTCGTCGATTCCGGACCACCGGACAGGATGATGCCCTTGGCGCCAAACGCCGCGATCTCGGCCGGGTTGTGGTCCCAAGCCCAGATTTCGCAGTAGACGCCCAGCTCGCGGATGCGGCGGGCGATCAGCTGCGTGTACTGCGCGCCGAAATCGAGGATCAGGATCTTGTCGTTATGGATGTTGGTCATTCGGGCGCTCAGGGGTGGGTGTTACAGAGAAGGTGCGCAGCACGCTGGCGGACAGTTCACGCCGCAATTCATCGGCCACCGGGTCCGGTGCGGTCCATCGCACGCCGATGAAGCCATCGGCACGCTGCTCGCGCCGTGGGTAGGGGTCGCCCCACATGCAGGTCTGCAACCGGTCGGCGTCGGCGCTGCTGGTTTCGCAGGCGATCAGCCGAGCATCGGTCATGTTGACCAGCTCCTCGCCAAACCATCGGCCGCCGCTACGCTCGAACTTCGGGTGCTGCGCCGACCAGCCCAGCAGGCGATCGCTCTCATCACGCAGTGACAGCAGTACTGCCGCAGTGTATTCACCCTGCCGGCACACCAGCACGCCATTGAAACTGGATGCGCGCGGCGGAACGAGGCGCCATTGCAGCGCCCCCTGCGGCTCAAGCCGCCAGCCTTGCGGCAGGTCGAAGGTCAGGTTCGGGCAGGACACCCGATTTGCAGGGGCAGCCGCGACGGCTGCGGGTGGCTCGGCAGCGCCGGAGCAACCCGCAACCAGCAGGACCATGCCAAGCAGACTCCCGCCACGGAACCGGTCGGCACGCCGGCCGGCAGTGCGGGGGTGGCTCACGGGACCGGGGCGGGTCGTCATCAGGCGCGGTAGTTCGGCGGTTCCTTGGTGATCGTCACGTCGTGGACGTGGCTCTCACGCTGGCCGGCGCCGCTGATCTTGACGAACTTGGGCTTGGTGCGCATGTCGTCGATGGTGGCGCAACCCACGTAGCCCATGGTGGCGCGCAGGCCGCCCATCAGCTGGTGGATGATGCCGCCCACCGGGCCGCGGTACGGCACGCGGCCTTCGATGCCTTCCGGCACCAGCTTGTCGGCGGTGGCGGCGTCCTGGAAGTAGCGGTCCTTGGACCCCTTTTCCATGGCGGCCAGCGAACCCATGCCGCGGTAGCTCTTGTACGAACGGCCCTGGTACAGCTCGGTCTCGCCCGGCGATTCCTCGGTACCGGCCAGCAGGCCGCCGACCATGATGGTCGAGGCACCGGCGGCCAGCGCCTTGCCGATGTCACCCGAGTAACGGATGCCACCGTCGGCGATGAGCGGGATGCGGTCCTGCAGGGCTTCGGCCACCAGATCGATGGCGGTGACCTGCGGCACGCCGACGCCGGCGACGACGCGGGTGGTGCAGATCGAGCCCGGGCCGATGCCGACCTTGACCGCGTCCGCGCCGCTGTCCAGCAGCGCCAGTGCGGCTTCGCCGGTGCAGATGTTGCCACCGATGACCTGCACGTGCGGGAAGTTCTTCTTGACCCAGGCAACGCGGTCCAGCACGCCCTGCGAGTGGCCGTGCGCGGTATCCACCACGATCACGTCCACGCCGGCGGCAACCAGCGCTTCCACGCGGCGGTCGGTATCACCACCCACGCCGACGGCAGCGCCGACCAGCAGGCGGGTCGACAGATCCTTGGCGGCGTTGGGGAAGTCGGTGTTCTTCTGGATGTCCTTGACGGTGATCAGGCCACGCAGGGCGAAATCATCGTTGACCACCAGCACCTTTTCGATGCGGTTGCGATGCAGCAGCTGCAGCACTTCATCGCTGGCGGCGCCTTCCTTCACCGTGACCAGGCGATCCTTCTTGGTCATGATGTGGCGGACCGGATCGTCCAGCTCGGTTTCGAAGCGCATGTCGCGGTGGGTCACGATACCGGCCAGCAGGCCGTCGCTGCCCACCACCGGCACGCCGGAGATGTTGTGTGCCTGGGTCAGGGCCAGCACGTCGCGGATGGTGGTTTCCGGGCCGACGGTGATCGGGTCGCGGATGACACCGGCCTCGAACTTCTTGACCTTGGCCACTTCCGCGGCCTGCTGTTCCAGGCTGAGATTCTTGTGGATGATGCCCATGCCGCCGAGCTGTGCCATGGCGATTGCCAGGCGGGCTTCGGTGACGGTATCCATGGCCGCAGACAGGATCGGAAGCTTGAGCTTCAGGTCTCGGGTCAACCGCGTTTCGAGGTTGACGTCCTTGGGCAGGATGGTCGAGTGGGCGGGGACGAGCGATACGTCGTCGTAAGTGAGTGCTTCAGCCTGGATGCGCAGCATCGGCATACCCGAGATGTGGGGAAGCGCGACATTTTACCCCTTTTTCACGCCCCGTGGGAGGGGGTGGATGCGACGCAGTGTCGCGCGGGCGGTGATTGGTTCAGGGGGCGGGTACCGCCCTGGTTGCATGAATCCATTGGTGGGTCATGAGACTGCTTTTGGCGGGTCACAGGCCTGCCTTTGGTGGGTCATGGGACTGCTTTTGGTGGGTGCATAGGACTGCCTTTGGTGGGTGCGGACCGTTGGTCCGCACAATCCTTCAGACCCCGATACCCCAGCAGAATCCCCTTCTCCTGAGGATGTGCCGACCAACGGTCGGCACCCACCAGAAGCCAGCCAGCCCGGCCTGTTTTTGGTAGGTGCGGACCGTTGGTCCGCACAATCCATCAGGCACCGATACCCCACCAGAAGCCGGGAATCAGCTCAGCGCTTCGGCCGCTTCCAGGGTGTTCTGCATCAGCGTGGCCACGGTCATCGGGCCGACGCCACCCGGCACGGGGGTAATCCAGCTCGCCCGTTCGGCCGCCGCTTCAAACCCGACATCGCCCACCAGGCGGCCGTCGTCCAACCGGTTGATGCCGACGTCGATCACCACGGCGCCCGGCTTCACCCACTCGCCCGGCACGATGCCCGGGCGGCCCACCGCCACCACCAGGATGTCGGCGTTGCGCACGGCCTGCTCCAGCACGTCCTTCGGGGTGAACTTGTGGCAGCTGGTCACGGTGCAGCCGGCGATCAGCAGTTCCAGGCCCATCGGCCGGCCGACATGGTTGCTCACGCCCACGATGGTGGCGTTGCGGCCGCGCACCGGCTGGTCGGTGTGGCCCAGCAGCGTGGTGATGCCGCGCGGGGTGCACGGGCGCAGGCCGAATTCACGCAGGGCCAAGTGGCCGACGTTTTCCGGGTGGAAGCCGTCCACGTCCTTGCGCGGGTCGATGCGCTGGATCAGGCGGCGCGCGTCGGGAATGCCCGGCAGCGGCAGCTGGATCAGGATGCCGTTGATCTTGGGGTCGGCATTGAGCTGGTCGATCAGGTCGAGCAGTTCGGCCTCGCTGGTGCCAGCGGGCAGATCGTAGTCATGGGCTTCGATGCCGACCTTTTCAGCCGCGCGGCGCTTGTTGCGCACGTACACGGTCGAGGCCGGGTCGCCACCCACCAGCACCACGGCCAGGCCGGGGCGGCTGCCACCGGCGGCCACCCGGGCGTCGACGCGCACCTTCAGGCTGTCGAGCAGGTCCTCGGCAATACGGCGGCCATCGAGGATGCGGGCAGGAAGCTGGGGGGCGGAGTCAGTCATCGAATGCGGGGGCAGGCGGCGGCGGGGACGCTATTGTCCCTGATTCAGGCCCCCTCGCCCACCGGCGCGAGGCCGGACATGCCAGGTAGTGGCGGGGGGGGGGGGGGGCGCCGCCGGGGGGGGGGCAGAGGGCGCGGCC
>NZ_JACVTT010000230.1:0-214 GCF_016624665.1 Stenotrophomonas sp. S39
CCACTCTGACCAAGGCTGGCACTATCAGCATGAAAGCTATCGCCACAAGCTTGCGAAACACTCGCTGAAACAGAGCATGTCCCGGCGAGGAAACTGCTTGGACAACGCGGCCATGGAGAGTTTCTTCGGGACGCTGAAGTCGGAATTCTTCTACCTGAACAATTTTGACAGCATCGAAAGCCTGGAAGCTGGGCTGGTGGAGTACATCCGGTAC
>NZ_JACVTT010000231.1:0-209 GCF_016624665.1 Stenotrophomonas sp. S39
CGACCTCCGGCGTGACAGGCCAGCATTCTAACCAGCTGAACTACCGCTCCAGTTGTGTTGCTGTTTTCCCGCAGGGCGAACCCTTGAAGAAAACAAAGCCCCCAGTTGCCCGGGGGCCTCGCGTCAAAGTGGCGGAGCGGACGGGACTCGAACCCGCGACCTCCGGCGTGACAGGCCAGCATTCTAACCAGCTGAACTACCGCTCCACA
>NZ_JACVTT010000232.1:0-205 GCF_016624665.1 Stenotrophomonas sp. S39
CATCGCCAGGGTTTATACCCAAAAACCCCGCTGCTCACGCAGCGGGGTTTTCCTTTTTTTGCAGGCACCTGGTTTTGACCTGGACTTGCAGCAACAACTTCACGAAGAGCTTCAAGTTCCTCAAACAAGTTGTTGACAAAGCTGAAAGGCCTGCCATAATAGGCGGCTCGCAACGACGAAAGGCCTTCGGGTCCAACGACGAAGC
>NZ_JACVTT010000233.1:0-204 GCF_016624665.1 Stenotrophomonas sp. S39
TGGTGGGTGCCGACCGTTGGTCGGCACATCTGTCAGATATCGAATGAACTCATCCACGCATGGCGTGGCTCTACTGGAACGGCGTCCGGCAGTAGATCCACGCCATGCGTGGATGAAATCTCTCAGATATCGAAATTCCGAATTGGGGTCAGAGCCCGTTGCGCAGCAACGGGATCCGACCCCGTGCCGACCAACGGTCGGCAC
>NZ_JACVTT010000234.1:0-202 GCF_016624665.1 Stenotrophomonas sp. S39
CCAACAGCAGCATTCCCAGCAGCAGTTCCAACAGCAGCATTCCCAGCAGCATTTCCAGCAGCATTTCCAGCAGCAACATTCCCAGCAGCAGTTCCAACAGCAGCAGTTCCAACAGCAGCGGGAACCTGTCGAAGGCGGGGTGGGTCCGGTGGCAGGGGTGTGAGCGGCATGGATGCCGCGACCAAGCCCCCATGGACGGGTT
>NZ_JACVTT010000235.1:0-200 GCF_016624665.1 Stenotrophomonas sp. S39
TGGGCT
This sequence comes from Stenotrophomonas sp. S39, assembly GCF_016624665.1. Taxonomy (NCBI): domain Bacteria; kingdom Pseudomonadati; phylum Pseudomonadota; class Gammaproteobacteria; order Lysobacterales; family Lysobacteraceae; genus Stenotrophomonas; species Stenotrophomonas sp. S39. The sequence continues at coordinate 7 of NZ_JACVTT010000235.1, forward strand.
CGGCTCTACAGGGCAGGCAGTGCGGACCAACGGTCCGCACCCACCGAAGGTGGTGGCTGGCGCAGCTCAATCGCCGTCGGTTTCGCAATGCCGCCCTTGTAGAGCCGAGCCCATGCTCGGCTTGCCGGTGAAGCAGCCGAGCGTGGGCTCGGCTCTACAGGGCAGGCAGTGCGGACCAACGGTCCGCACCCACC
>NZ_JACVTT010000023.1:0-52049 GCF_016624665.1 Stenotrophomonas sp. S39
CACGCGGGGGGGGGGGGGGGGGGGGGGGGGGGGGGGGGGGGCGGGGGCGCCCCCCCCCCCCCCCCCCCCCACTCGGGGGGGGCCCCCCGGGGGGGCGCCACGCCTTTACCGCGTATGCCCGAACACCAGTTCAATCACGAACTGGCTGCCGAAGAACGCCAGCAGCAGCAACAGCATCGCCGACAGCGTCCAGTGCACCGCCTTCACCCCGCGCCAGCCGTAGCGGCGGCGGCCGATCAGCAGCACGCCGAACACGATCCACGACAGCACGCTGAGCACGGTCTTGTGCACCAGCTTCTGCGCCAGCAGGTCATCGACGAACAGCACGCCGGTGACCAGGGTGAGGGTGAGCAGGGCGAAGCCCACGGTGATGACCCGGAACAGCAGTGCTTCCAGGTCGGCCAGCGGCGGCAGCGCACGCAGCCACGGGCGGAATTCACGGCGGCGCAGCGCACGTTCCTGCAGCCACAGCATGATCGCCAGCAGGGCGGCGATGCTCAGCGTGGCGTAGGCCAGCAGGGCCAGCCAGGCGTGGCTGGCCAGGCGCCAGCCCAGCAGCTTGCTCGGTTCGTGGCCATAGCCGTGGTAGACCGCCAGCAGCAGCGCCGCCAGCGGGAACACCACCACGCCCAGCGCCGACATGCGCCCGCGCGCGCCCACCAGCGAGGTCAGCCAGGCCATGCCCAGGCCGACCAGCGACAGTGCGGCGAAGAAATGCATGTCCGGGCCGCCGCTCGTGCGCATCGCCACCAGCACGTGGTAACCGCCGTGCAGCAGCATGGCCGGCAGTGCGGGCCGCAGCCAGACGGGCGAGCCGACGGCATCATCGCGGCCAAGCGCACGCACCAGCAGGGCGCTGGCGGCCAGATAGAGCAGGGCGGCGATGAGAACGATTAACATCGTTGCAGTTTCGCATACCCCCGGGATGCTGGCGACGGCCCCGTGGTCGCAGCCCGGCAGGGTGGGCGGACCCGCTATACTGTCTGCCTTATTGTCCCCCGCTTTCAGACAGGTTGCGCCGCATGTTCGAGTCCCTGACCCAGCGCCTTTCCGGCACCATCGAGCGCCTGCGTGGCCGTGGCCGCCTGACCGAGGAGAACATCCGCGAGGCGACCCGCGAAGTACGCATCGCGCTGCTTGAGGCCGACGTCGCACTGCCGGTGGTGCAGGCCCTGATCGAGCGCATCAAGGTGCGTGCGGTCGGCCAGGAAGTGCTGAAGTCGCTGACCCCGGGCCAGGCCCTCATCAAGGTCGTGCGCGACGAGCTGACAGCGGTGATGGGCGCCGAAGCCAGCGACCTGAACCTCAATGTTCCCGCCCCGGCCATCATCCTGATGGCAGGCCTGCAGGGCGCCGGCAAGACCACCACGGTGGGCAAGCTGGCCAAGCACCTGAAGGAAAAGCGCAAGAAGAAGGTGATGGTGGTCTCGGCCGACGTCTACCGTCCGGCCGCGATCGAGCAGCTGAAGACCCTGGCCGAGCAGGTCGGCGTGCTGTTCTTCCCGTCCAGCGCCGACCAGAAGCCGGAAGCCATCGTGCGCGCGGCCATCGACGATGCACGCAGGTCGTTCGTCGATGTGCTGCTGGTCGATACCGCCGGCCGCCTGGCCATCGACGAAGCGATGATGGCCGAGATCAAGGCCCTGCACGCAGCGGTCAACCCGGCTGAAACCCTGTTCGTGGTCGACGCCATGACCGGCCAGGACGCGGCCAACACCGCCAAGGCCTTCGGCGATGCGCTGCCGCTGACCGGCGTGGTGCTGACCAAGACCGACGGTGACGCCCGTGGCGGTGCCGCGCTGAGCGTGCGCTACATCACCGGCAAGCCGATCAAGTTCGTCGGTGTCAGCGAAAAGCCGGAAGGCCTGGACGTGTTCCACCCGGACCGTATCGCCAGCCGCATCCTGGACATGGGCGACGTGCTGTCGCTGGTCGAGCAGGTCGAGCAGCAGGTCGACAAGGACAAGGCCGCCAAGCTGGCCGAGAAGGTGGCCAAGGGCAAGAAGTTCGACCTGAACGACATGCGCGACCAGCTCGAGCAGATGCAGAACATGGGCGGCATCGGCGGCCTGATGGACAAGCTGCCGGGCCTGGGCAACATCCCCGAGCACCTGAAGCAGCAGGTCAGCCAGGGCAAGGAAGTGCCGCGCATGATCGCCATCATCAGCTCGATGACCAAGAAGGAACGACGCAACCCGAACCTGCTCAACGGTTCGCGCCGCGCGCGCATCGCCAAGGGCTCGGGCGTGACCCCGGCCGACGTCAACAAGCTCATGAAGCAGTACATGCAGATGGAAAAGATGATGAGCAAGATGGCCGGCGGTGGCATGAAGGGCATGATGCGCAGCATGAAGGGCATGATGGGGGCCATGGGCGGCCGCGGCCTGCCGTTCCGTTGATGCCGGAGGGCGGCGCGGGTGCCGGCATCGGCACTTGCGTGGCCCTGGCTGTATTGCTTGACTACGCGCTGCATCTGACAAGGGAATGCTGATGAACAAGTCGATCATGGTGATGGCGCTGGCCTTGGCGCTGGTTGCCTGCAAGGACGACACCTCGATGTCGCAGAAGGCCGGCAGCGCCATCAGTGGCACCGCCGCCGATTTCGTGGCCGGTCTGGGCGAAGGCGTGGACAAGAAGATGAACGTGACGCTGCAGGTCGATCCGGGCCTGGCCGCGCACGGGCTCACGGTCACCCTGGGGAAGAGCCGTGGCATGGGCTCCAAGGAAGCGGCGGTGTACGTCGTGGCTGACAAGGCATTCAAGGGCAAGCTGGTGGCACGCGCGCTGGACGGCGAGGGTGCCGAGATCGGTCGTGCCAGTGCCGAAGAGGAATTCGCGGCCGACGACGCGCGCTATGTGACCTTCCAGTTCAACGAGGAAATGGACAGCCAGCTGGTCCGCACCTACGCGGTGTCGGCACGCTGAGCCGCGCACCCGTAGCGTCGAGCTTGCTCGACTGCGGCAGGCGCACGACAGTCGAGCAAGCTCGACTCTACCCCTCCGATGCGCGCACCATGGGGGCCTGTCCGAAACGATAGGCCCCATGCAGATGTCTGCTGTTATTTCCCGCGCCGAGGCGTTCTGCCAGCGCTTCGGCGTTTCCGTACCGATCCTGCTGGCGCCGATGGCCGGTGCCTGTCCGGTGCCGCTGTCGGCCGCGCTGGCCAATGCCGGCAGCATGGGCGCGATGGGTGCGGTGCTGTCACCGGCCGCCGATATCGGCCGCTGGATGGACGATTTCCGTGCCGCGTCCGCAGGCCCGGCACAGGTGAACCTGTGGCTGCCGGATCCATCGCCCGCCCGTGACGTCACTGCCGAAGCGGCCAGCCGTGCCTTCCTCGCGCAGTGGGGGCCGGAGGTGCCTGCCAGTGCCGCCGACGCCACTCCGGCCGATTTCGACGAACAGTTCGCGGCGCTGCTCGCTGCGCGCCCGGCCGTGGCCTCGACCATCATGGGTGTGCTGTCGCCGCGCCACGTGCAGCAGTTGAAGGACGCCGGCATTGCCTGGATCGCCTGCGCGACCACGCTGGCCGAAGCGCGCGCCGCGCAGGACGCCGGTGCCGACGCGGTGGTGGCGCAGGGCGCCGAAGCCGGTGGCCATCGTGGCGCGTTCGATCCCAGCCTGGCCGAGCGCCAGCTGGTGGGCCTGTTCGCGCTGCTGCCCCGCCTGGCCGACCACCTGCAGATACCGGTGATTGCCGCCGGTGGCATTGCCGATGGGCGCGGCATCGCGGCCGCACTGACCCTCGGCGCCAGCGCAGTGCAGATCGGCACCGCCTTCCTGCGTACACCGGAAGCGGCGATCGCTTCGGCGTGGGCGGACGGGCTGGCCGCGAGCGAACCCGAATACATCTGGCCGACCCGCGCCTTCAGTGGCCGCCTCGGTCGTGGCCTGGCCACGCCGTATGTGCGCGCCGCTGCGGCAGAGGGCGCTCCGGCGCCGCGCCCGTATCCGGTGCAGCGCGGCCTGACCGCGCCGATGCGCAAGCAGGCGGCGCAGGAAAACCGCCTGGCCGCGATGCAGGCCTGGGCAGGGCAGTCGGCATGGATGGCACCGGCGCAACCGGCGGCCGATGTGCTGCGCGGCATGTGGCAACAGGCGCAGGCCCTGCTGCGATGACGGTGTTCTGCAATGGCCGGCCGGCGCAGGTGGAGGATCTGCTGCCGGCCCTGGTCAACTACGGCCACTTCACCTCGATGCAGGTGCGCGGCCACGCCGTGCAGGGGCTGGCGCTGCATCTGGCGCGGCTGTCGCAGGCCACGCGCGAACTGTTCGGCAGTGCGCTGGATGTCGTGCAGGTGCAGGCGTGGATGGCGCAGGCGCTGCAGCAGGCAGGGCAGGGCGATGCTTCGCTGCGGGTGACGGTGTATTCGCGCCACTTCGATTTCCGCAATCCGCTGGCGGCCGTGCCGGTGGATGTACTGGTGGCGGTGTCCGTGCCGGTGGCGCTGGTCGCACCGAAGCGCGTGCGCAGCGTGGCGTGGCAGCGCGAACTGCCGCAGATCAAGCATGTGGGTACCTTCGGCCTGTTTGCCGAGCGTCGTACGGCGATGGCCGCGGGCTTCGACGATGTGCTGTTCGTGTCGGCCACTGGTGCGATCAGCGAGGGCAGCACCTGGAACCTGGCGCTGCACGATGGTGAACGCCTGCTCTGGCCGCAGGCCCCGGCCCTGCGCGGAACGGCCGAGGCGCTGCTGCAGCGGCACTGGCCGGGTGCCCAGGCCACGCAGCCGCTGCGGCTGGCCGAACTGGCCGGTGTGAAGGCGGCCTTTGCCTGCAATGCCAGTGGCCTGTGGGCGCTGGACGCCATCGACGGGCAGGTTCTGCCGGGGTCGCAGGCGCTGGCTGAACAGGGCAGGGCGGTGCTGGCGGCGGTGCCGTGGGACGGTATGGGCTGAAAGGCCCGCCGGGCATGGCCCGGCGCCACCGTGAAGGCAGGCCACCCTTGGGGTTGGCTCGGCCGCGCTCTGGCGCTATAATCACCCGCTTACCTCGCCATCCTGGCGACTGGGCAATAGGAAAAACAACATGGTCAAGATTCGACTGACCCGCGGCGGCGCCAAGAAGCGTCCGTTCTACCACATCATCGTGACCGACGTGCGCAGCGCGCGCGACGGCCGCAACATCGAGCGCGTTGGTTTCTACAACCCGGTCGCCCAGGGCGGCGAGAAGCGCATCGAGCTGGACCTGGCCCGCGTTGACCATTGGGTCAAGAACGGCGCCCAGCCGACCGAAAAGGTCCGCAACCTGATCAAGGAAGCGGCCAAGTCCCAGGCCGCTGCGGCCTGAGTCTGAAGGGCCACGCTTCGGCGTGGCCCTCTCGGTTGACGAAGATGAAAGATATCGAGCGCCGCATCCTGCTGGGCAGGGTTGTCGGCGCTTTTGGTGTGCGCGGCGAAATCAAGCTCGAGTCCTGGACCGAGCCTCGTTCCGCCATTTTCCGTTACCAGCCGTGGATCCTGCGCAGCCCCAACGGGCAGGAATCGACGCTTGAAGGCGCTCGGGGCCGTGACAGCGGCAAGCACCTGGTCGCTCGGTTCCCCGGCGTCGAGGACCGCGATGCCGTCGAAGCCATGCACGGCACCGAGGTCTACGTGGCCCGCAGTGCGCTGCCGCCGCCGAAGCCCGACGAGTATTACTGGGTCGACCTGGAAGGCCTGGATGTGAAGACCACCGAGGGCGTTGCCCTGGGCCAGGTCTCGCACCTGTTCAGCACCGGCGCCAATGATGTGGTCGTGGTCCGCGGCGATCGCGAGCGGATGATCCCGTTCGTGCAGCCGGACTTCGTCAAGTCGGTCGACTTCGAGGCCAACCTGGTCGTGGTCGATTGGGATCCCGAGTTCTGAGTGTGAGCATGCGGTTCGACGTCATCACCCTGTTCCCCGAGTTCCTCGCCCAGTCCGCTGGGCTGGGCGTGGTCGGGCGCGCGCAGGAGAAGGGTCTTTTCAGCCTGCATGGCTGGAACCCCCGTGATTACGCCGAAGGCAACTACCGCCGGGTGGACGATCGTCCGTTCGGCGGTGGCCCGGGCATGGTGATGCTGATCGAGCCTTTGCAGGCCTGCCTGCAGGCGATCCGCGACGCCGACCCGACCCCGGCGCGGGTGATCTACCTCAGCCCGCAGGGCGCGCCGCTGACCCAGGCCAAGGTGCGGGAGCTGGCGGCACTGCCGCGCATGGTCCTGCTCTGCGGCCGGTACGAAGGCATCGACGAGCGCTTCCTGGAAGCCAACGTCGACGAGGAGATTTCCCTCGGCGATTACGTGCTGTCCGGTGGTGAACTGGGTGCGGCGGTCATCATCGATGCCGTGGCCCGCCTGCAGGAAGGTGCCCTGAACGACGCCGAATCGGCGGCCCAGGACAGCTTCGAAGGCGAACTGGGCCTGCTCGACTGCCCGCATTACAGCCAGCCGGCCCAGCACCCGCTGGGTGACGTGCCGGACGTGCTGCGCTCGGGCAACCACGCGGCCATCGCCGCCTGGCGCCGCCAGCAGTCGCTGCTGCGGACCGCCGAGCGGCGCCCGGACCTGCTGGATGAACAGGCGCTGGGTAAGGCCGACCGCAAATTGCTGGACCAGGGCCGCCAGGCCCTGAAACAGAAGGCCAACCCCTAGCGCAGGGCTGGCTTTATCGGCTATCATGGCCAATTCCCGCCAGCCCCGGCTGGCGCGCGCAGTACCCACAACAAACGTGCAGCACAGTTCCGTGACTGCATGAGCCTACGTTGTCGACACGACACGCCCACCCGAACAAGAATCGGTGTAACCCATGAGCAAGCTGAACAAGTCCATCGTCGCGGAATTCGAATCCGCCCAGATCACCCGCGAACTGCCGAAGTTCAGCCAGGGCGACACAGTTGTCGTCAACGTGAAGGTGAAGGAAGGTACCCGCGAGCGCGTGCAGGCCTATGAAGGCGTTGTCATCGCGACCAAGAACGGCGGCCTGAACTCCTCGTTCACCGTCCGCAAGATTTCGCACGGCTACGGCGTCGAGCGCGTCTTCCAGACCCACAGCGCCATCATCGACTCGGTCGAAGTGAAGCGTCGTGGTAAGGTCCGCGCCGGCAAGCTGTACTACCTGCGTGGCCTGGAAGGCAAGGCTGCCCGCATCAAGGAAGACCTGGCTGCTGCTGCTGCCGCCAAGGCTGCACGTCTGGCCGAAAAGGCCTGATAAACAACTTCGGTTGTTGCCGCGACGGCCGCCTTCGGGCGGCCGTTTGCGTTTGTGCATCCGCCGGCGCTATGGTCGCGGCATGAGCACAGCCGAACAGCGTTACCCGCCCAAGGTGCAGGCTGCCCTGCGCCATCTCGACCTTGCGGGCGTGCATCGCCGGCACTCGGCTCCGCCGCTGCATCGCCTGTTGTGGCGCATGGGTTTCAACGCGCCACCGCCGATCCTGGCCAGCGTGGCATCCAACGCACTGCTGATGGGTACCTGGTTCACCGTGGGCTGGGGCGTGTTGATGTGGTTGCTGGTCTGGCGCAACACCCACATGCCGGCAGGGGGCGCGGTGTTCAGCGCGCTGCTGGCCGGCGTGCTTTTCGGCCTGCTGATGGCCGTCGTGATGCGCGTCATGCGCCTGCGCCGCGGTCTGCCGTTGTGGCGCGACCTGCCGGCTGCGCCAACCCGCTGACCCCGGACCACGGAGCGCCGCGCGATGCCCGCCAAGCAAGCTGCCGCCGCTGCGCCGAAGCTGCTGTCCGGTGGCAACCCGCAGATCGCGAAGGGGGAGGGCGATGCTCCGGTCCAGGCCTACATCGCCGCCATGCCCGGCTGGAAACGCGCTTTCGGCGAGCAGCTGGATGCGCTGATTACCGAGGCCATGCCCGGCGTGCACAAGGCGGTGCGCTGGAATTCGCCCATGTACGGCGTCGCCGAAGGGCAGGGCTGGTTCCTCAGCTTCCATTGCTGCACCCGCTACATCAAGGTGGCGCTGTTCCATGGCACGCTGCTGAAGCCCGAGCCGCCCGAGCCCTCGCGGCAGGCCGCCACCCGTTACCTGCACCTGTACGAAGACAGCGTGCTGGACCGGGCACAACTGCGGGACTGGCTGCAGCAGGTCCGTGAGCTGCCGGGCGTACGCTTCTAGTTTTCCTTTCCCGCTGATCCGCGTGAGCGCTGACATGCCCAGAAAAGCCTTGGAAACCCTCGAAGAAACGCGCCCGGCCCCTGAACTGATCGATGCCCGCATCGCCGAACTCGGCGACTGGCGCGGCCAGGCGCTGGCCCGCGTGCGCGCGCTGATCCACAAAGCGCTGCCTGACGTGGAGGAGACCTGGAAGTGGCGGGGTACGCCGGTGTGGGAACACAACGGCATCCTCTGCACCGGCGAGAGCTACAAGCAGGCGGTGAAACTGACGTTCGCCAACGGCGCGGCCCTGCCGGATCCGAAGCAGCTGTTCAACGCCAGCCTGGAAGGCAATACCCGGCGCGCGATCGACATCCATGAAGGCGCGATGCCCGATGCGACAGCGTTCAAGGCCCTGATGCGCGCGGCCGCCAAGCACAACGCAGGCAAGAAGAAACGGTAGTGGGGGGGGGGGGGGGGGGGGGGGGCCCCGGGGGGGGGCGGGGGGGGGGCCCCCCCCGCTACCGGGCCACGGCATCCGGATCCGCCACCGGAGACGGCGGGCAGGCCGGGATTTCCGATGGCGTGGCCACGTGTTCTGCCGGTGGCGCGGTGATCATCTTCGCCTTGCGCCAGCCACCCCAGCGGTAATACGCCAGCGACAGCAGCATCGACACCAGCGAGCCGGCCGGGAAGCTCCACCAGATCGCATCAGCGCCCCAGTACGGCTGCAGGAACTCGGCGAAGGGCACGCGCACGCCCCACAGCGAGGCGGCCAGGATCAGCAGCGGCGGAATGACCGCACCGGTGGAGCGCACCACGCCGGAAATGACGAAGCTGACGCCGAAGAACAGGAACGAACCGATCACGATGTGGTTGAGGTGGCGGGCGATCTGCAGCGATTCGCTGCCCTGCGGCAGGAACAGCGCCAGCGAATACTGGTCCAGCAGCACCAGCGGCAGGATCAGTGCACCGGTCAGCAGGAAGTTGAACAGGATGCCCTGGCGCGCGGTACCGCGGACACGATCCCAGCGCTGCGCGCCGACGTTCTGTGCCGCCATCGACGAACACGCCGCACCGATGGCCATCGCCGGCATCTGCACGTAGTTCCACAACTGCAGCGACGCACCATAGGCAGCGCCGGTGGCCGTGCCGTACTGGTTGACCATGGTCATCAGCAGGATGACCGACAGCGAGATGAGCACCATCTGCAGGCCCATCGGCACGCCCTTGACCACCAGCGCGCGCAGGATGGTCAGGTCGAGCTTGAACAGGTGCGTGTCGGCACGCCCCAGCCACAGCGTGTGCCGCTTGTGCCGCATGTACAGCAGCAGGCCGGTCAGCGACAGCGTCTGCGACACCAGCGTCGCCCAGGCCGAGCCGGCAATGCCCAGTGCCGGGAACGGGCCGAGGCCGAAGATCAGTACCGGGTTCAGCGCGATATCCAGCAGCACCGACACCAGCAGGAAGCGGAACGGCGTGCGCGAATCACCGGCACCGCGCAGGGCGGCGCTGAGGAAGGCGAACGCGTACAGCGTCGGCATGGCCAGGAAGATGATGCGCAGGTAGGCCTCGGCCAGCGGCAGCGAGGCGGCCGGCGTGCCCATCGCGGCCAGCAGCGGGTGGGCCAGGAACCAGCCCGCGATGGCGATGATCACCGACAGGCCGATGAAGAAGGTGGCACTGGTGCCGACCACGCGGCGGGCCTGGGCGATGTCGCGTGCGCCGATGGCCTGGCCGATCAGGATGGTCGAGGCCATGCCGAAACCGAACACCGAGCCGATCAGGAAGAACATGATGTTGTTGGCGTTGGCCGTGGCGGTCAGCGCTGCCTCGCCGAGGAAGCGCCCCACCCACACCGCATTCACCGAACCGTTCAGCGACTGGGCGATGTTGCCTGCCAGGATCGGCAGCGCGAACAGCAGCAGGTTGCGGCCGATGGGGCCGGAGGTCAGGTCGAGCGGCGCTTTGGCCATGGGCTGGTGATCGATTCCCGGGAGGCGCACACTAGCATCAAGGCGGTTTGCGGGGTGTGGCAATGCATCAACGACGACAGCTGGCGCGGTACTGCGTGGGGGCCTTGATCGTGGCCACGCTGGCCGCATGTTCGACGGGTGACCGGCTGGGTGATGCCCAGGTGCGGCCCGCCGACCGCGCTGAGTGCCTGGTCGGCAACCAGCGCCAGGACCTGGCGGGCACGCCGACGTTGATGGGGGGCACTGGCTGCCGCAGCGACCCCGCCAACCCGCGACCCCTGAACAAGCGCACGGAGTAGTACCTGCCGATGTCCGAGCTTTCCCCGCTGTCGCCCAGTGTCCGCCTGGATATCTGGTTGTGGGCGGCCCGTTTCTACAAGACCCGCAGCCTGGCCAAGCAGGCCATTGAAACCGGCAAGGTGGCCGTGGCCGGGCAGCGCCCGAAATCCTCGCGCGCGGTGCGCGTGGGCGAGCAGCTGCAGGTGGACCGCGGCGAAGAGCATTTCGAGCTGCAGGTGCTGGGCATCAGCGACCAGCGCGGACCGGCGCCGGTGGCGCAGCAGCTGTATGCCGAAAGCGAGGCGTCCAAGGCGCGCCGTGCCGAACAGCGCGCGCTGCGCATCGCCGCACGCGATGGTTTCCAGCCGCCGGAGCACAAGCCGGACAAGCGCGCGCGGCGGTTGATCCGCGCACTGGGCGATCTGGACGCGCTTTGACCGAGAGCGTGCGAACCAACGGTTCGCACCCACCAGAGCGGGCGGTTAGCACCCACCAGGGCGCGTCGGTAGCGCCAGGCCATGCCCGGCGAACACGCGCGCACTCAGCCAGCGTTGGGTTTGTGCCCCGCACGTTGGATCTTCCTCTTCATGGAAGACCCGCATGTTCCTCCGCCGCACCCTGCTGTGCCTGGCCCTCGCCACCGCCGCTCCGGCGTTCGCCGCCGACATCACCTTCTGGGATACGCCGCAGCGCGGCGGCAACAGCTTCAACGAAAACCCGCCCGACCGTGCCTATTTCCAGGCACTGCGGGACACCGGGGCGACCTGGGTGCGGTTGAGCCCGGACAAGTGGAAAAGTGCCGGCGGCCGCGACTTCCTGATGGGCGATGCCGACCACTACCAAGGGCTGGTGCAGGCCGACGTGGCCACCCTGCGCCGTGCGCTGGATGACGCCAATGCCTCGGGCCTGAAGGTGGTGCTGGTGCCGCTGTCGCTGCCCGTGCTGCGCTGGAAGCAGAAGAACAATGACGTGGTCGACCAGCGGTTGTGGCAGTCGATGGACAACCACCTGCCTGCGCAGCGCTTCTGGCGCGACCTGGCCACCGCGTTGAAGGGCCACCCTGCGCTGGCCGCCTACAACCTCATCAACGAGCCGGCGCCGGAATACGGCACTGCGCTGGCCGAACACGCCCCGCGCGAGGCGATGAAGCAGTGGTATGCCGGTGAGGAGGGCGGCCCGCGCGATCTGCGCGTGCTGTACCGCGGGCTGATCGCCAGCGTGCGTGCGGTGGATGCGGACATGCCGCTGATGCTCGATGCCGGTTGGTATGCGGCGGCCGATGCCTTTGATTACTGGCCGGGGCCGCTGGACGATACGAAGCTGCTGTACAGCGTGCACATGTACGAGCCCTATGCGGCCACCAGTGCGCCCAACCAGAAGCGCACCACGCCGTACCGCTACCCGGCCGTGGTGCCGTTCGGCGCGGGAAAGCAGCGCTGGGACGCGTCGCGCGTGCGCAGTTACCTGCAGCAGCCGATGGACTGGGCGAAGACCCATGGCATCGGTGCCAACCGGATGGTGATCGGTGAGTTCGGCTGCATGCGCCGCTGGCCGGATTGCGGTGCGTACCTGCGTGATGTGCTGGCGGTGGCCGAGCAGCAGCAGGTGCATTGGGCGTTCTATGCCTTCCGTGAGGATGGCTGGGATGGGATGGATTACGAGCTGGGCGACAAGGCGCTGCCGGGGGCGTACTGGCAGGCGTTGGAGAAGGGCAAGGCGGTGCAGCCACCGCGGTCGCTGCAGGCGCCGTTGTTTGCGCCGATCCTGCAGCGGCTGAAAGACGGGGCGCGTTGAAACCCCTGCGGCTGCGGAGAGCGTGCGAACCAACGGTTCGCACCCACCAGAGCAGGAGAGCATGCGAACCAACGGTTCGCACCCACCAGAGCAGGAGAGCGTGCGAACCAACGGTTCGCACCCACCAGAGCAGGAGAGCGTGCGAACCAACGGTTCGCACCCACCAGAGCGGGGGTTCGCACCCACCACAGCATTCGGGTAGCGCCGGGCCATGCCCGGCGACCACCCGGATCACCTCAACCGTGCAGGTCGTAGCGGTCCAGTTCCATCACCCGCGTCCAGGCGGCGATGAAATCCTGCACGAACTTCTTCTCGCCATCGGCGCTGGCATAGACCTCGGCCAGTGCGCGCAGCACGGCGTTGGAGCCGAACACCAGGTCGGCGCGGGTGCCGGTCCAGCGTGCGCTGCCTTCGCCGCGGGCGCGGCCTTCATAGCTCTCGCGGCCGGTGGCCTTCCACTGCGTGCCCATGTCCAGCAGGTTGACAAAAAAGTCGTTGCTCAACGTGCCCGGGCGTGCAGTGAACACGCCGTGCTTGCCGCCATCGGCATTGGCACCGAGTACGCGCAGGCCGCCGACCAGGGCGGTCATCTCCGGCGCGGTCAGGGTCAGCAGCTGTGCCTTGTCGATCAGCAGCGCTTCGCCCGGCACGCTGTAAGCGCCCTTGAGGTAGTTGCGGAAACCATCCGCCGCCGGTTCCAGTACCGCGAACGATTCGACGTCGGTCTGTTCCTGGCTGGCATCGGTGCGGCCCGGGGTGAACGGCACGCTCACCTCATGGCCACCGGCCTTGGCGGCCTGTTCGACACCTACGCCACCGGCCAGCACGATGAGATCGGCCAGCGACACCTGCTTGCTGCCGCCGCCATTGAACTCGGCCTGCACCTTTTCCAGCGCGGCCAGCACCTTGGCCAGCTGCTGCGGCTGGTTCACCGCCCAGTCCTTCTGCGGGGCCAGGCGGATGCGCGCACCATTGGCGCCACCGCGCTTGTCCGAGCCGCGGAAGGTCGAGGCCGACGCCCACGCGGTGGACACCAGCTCGGCGACGCTGAGGCCGGTTGCGGCGATCTTCTGCTTCAGCGCGGCGATGTCCTTGGCGTCGATCAGCGGGTGCTTGGCTTCCGGCACCGGATCCTGCCAGATGAATTCCTCGGCCGGAATTTCCGGGCCCAGGTAGCGCGCACGCGGGCCCATGTCGCGGTGGGTCAGCTTGAACCAGGCGCGGGCGAAGGCATCGGCGAAGGCCTGCGGATCATCGAGGAACCTGCGCGAGACCTTTTCGTAGGCCGGGTCCATGCGCAGCGACAGGTCGGTGGTCAGCATGGTCGGGCGGTGCTTCTTCGACGGATCGTGCGCGTCGGGAATGACTGCATCGGCGTTCTTGGCCACCCACTGGTGGGCGCCGGCCGGGCTCTTGGTCAGTTCCCATTCGTGGCCGAACAGCAGCTCGAAGAAGTCGTGGCTCCACTGCGCCGGGGTGCGCGTCCAGGTCACTTCCAGGCCGCTGGTGATGGTGTCGCCGCCCTTGCCGCTGCCGAAGCTGCTGGCCCAGCCCAGGCCCTGGTTTTCCAGGCCGGCCGCTTCCGGTTCCTTGCCGACGTTGTCGGCCGGGCCGGCGCCGTGGGTCTTGCCGAAGCTGTGGCCGCCGGCGATCAGGGCGACGGTTTCCTCGTCGTCCATGGCCATGCGGGCGAAGGTGTCGCGGATGTCATGCGCGGCCAGCACCGGGTCGGGGTTGCCGTCCGGGCCTTCCGGGTTCACGTAGATCAGGCCCATCTGCACGGCGGCCAGCGGGTTTTCCAGCTTGCGCGAATGCACGTCGCCATCGGCATCGTCATCGGACACCAGCACGCCGTGGTCTTCCTGCACGCCTTCGGAGCCGTGCGCGTAGCGCACATCGCCGCCCAGCCAGGTGGTTTCGCGGCCCCAGTACACGTCCTGGTCCGGTTCCCAGGTATCAGGGCGGCCACCGGCGAAGCCGAGCGTCTTGAAGCCCATCGATTCGAGGGCGACGTTGCCGGTCAGGATCAGCAGGTCGGACCAGGAGATGGCCTGGCCGTACTTCTGCTTGATCGGCCACAGCAGGCGGCGCGCCTTGTCCAGGCTGACGTTGTCCGGCCAGCTGTTGAGCGGGGCGAAGCGCTGCTGGCCGCGGCCACCGCCGCCACGGCCATCGCCGATGCGGTAGGTGCCGGCGCTGTGCCAGGCCATGCGGATGAACAGGCCGCCGTAATGGCCGAAGTCGGCCGGCCACCAGTCCTGCGAATCGGTCATCAGCGCCTTCAGGTCGGCCTTCAGCGCGGCGTAGTCCAGGCCCTTGAAGGCAGTGGCGTAATCGAAGCCCGCATCAAGCGGATTGGAGCGGCTGGAGTGCTGGTTGAGCAGGTCCACGCGCAGCTGGTTCGGCCACCAGTCGCGGTTGGTCGTCGCGTCACCGACGACGGCGTGGTTGAACGGGCACTTGGCTTCGCTTTTCATGGGTGTCTACCTGTGGACTGGCGAAAGGTGGAATCGGGGGAGGCCTGACCACCATAGGTGGCGCCTACTGATGGGTAAATTCGATTGATTCAACCAATGCGATAGTGGCGGCCTATCAAGGGCAGGGCTTGGACCGTTGTGCGCGATCAGCGCTTGAGCAGGCCCGCACCGAGCTTGAGCAGATCGCTGGCACCGAACTGGCCATCGCCGTCCTGGTCGAGTGCGCCCCCCAGCAGGCTGCCGAGGCCGCCGCCAGCATGCTGGGCTTCCTGGCCGAGGGCCGAGCTGAGTTCGCCGGCATTGCCCTGCTGGGCAAAGCGCTGGGCCAGGAACGACATGACGATGGGGGCGAGAATGGCCAGCAGCTTGCCGGTGGTGCCGCTGTCCAGGCCGGTCTTCTGGCCGAGCAGCTCGGCCGCCTGCGGTTGCTGGCCGCCGAATACATGGCCGAGGATGCCAGCGCCGTCGGTGGCACCGCTGCCACCACCGCCCATCACCGCGCCGAGGATGCCGCCGAGGTCGAAACCGCCGCCGCTGCCGCCGCCAAGATGATCGCGCTGCAGTGCATTGAGCAGGGACTGCGCGCCCTGTGGCTCGCTGGCATTCTGGCCCATCGCGCCCAGCAGCAGCGGCAGCGCGCTGCCCACCGCCTGGGTGGTCTGGCTGCTGTCCAGGCCGAGCTGCTGGGACACCTGCTGCAGGCCTTGCCCCTGCTGCAGCTGCTGGAAGAGGGAAGCGGCGAGGGATTCGGTGTTCACGGCGGTCTCCGTTCTGTGAAGGAAGGACCGCCCGAGCATAACGCCGGGTACACGACGGAAATGCGAAGGGCAGCCGAGCGTGGGCTCGGCTCTACAGGGGTAGCGCCGGGCCATGCCCGGCGGCTTTACAGGGAGGGCGGGACGGGGCCGTTGTAGAGCCGAGCCAACGCTCGGCTCAGCCCTGCCGCTTACAACAACGTCTTCAACCGGTACAGGGCTTCCAGCGCCTGCTTCGGGGTCAGCTCATCCGGGTCGATCGCGGCCAGCGCTTCCTGCGCCTTGCTGGCCGGTGCGCTGAACAGGCCGAACTGCTGCGGTGCATCCAGCGCCTGCGGCGAAACCTCGGCGGCATGGCTCTCGCCACCGCGCTGTTCCAGCTCGGCCAGGCGACGGCGGGCCTGCGCCACGGTCGCCCGCGGCAGGCCGGCCAGCGCGGCCACCTGCAGGCCGAAGCTGCGGTTGGCCGGGCCATCCTTCACCGCGTGCATGAACACCAGTGCTTCGCCGTGCTCGACCGCATCCAGATGCACGTTGGCGATGCCGCTGCGGCCACCTTCGTGCTGTTCGTCGGCCAGCGCGGTCAGTTCGAAGTAGTGGGTGGCGAACAGCGTGTAGCAGCGGTTCTGGTAGGCCAGGTGGCGGGCCACCGCATCGGCCAGGGCCAGGCCGTCGTAGGTGGACGTGCCGCGGCCGATCTCGTCCATCAGCACCAGCGAATGCGCGGTGGCGTGGTGCAGGATGTAGCTGGTCTCGGCCATCTCGACCATGAAGGTCGATTGCCCGCGGGCGAGGTCATCGCCGGCGCCGATGCGGGTGAGGATGCGGTCGATCGGGCCGATCAGCGCGCGGCTGGCCGGCACGAAGCTGCCGATGTGGGCCAGCAGCACGATCAGCGCGTTCTGCCGCATGTAGGTCGATTTACCGCCCATGTTCGGGCCTGTGATGACCAGCATGCGACGGTCCGGATGCAGGTCCAGATCATTCGGCTCGAACGGCTGTTCGCGCACGGCTTCGACCACCGGGTGGCGGCCGCGTTCGATCTTCAGGCAGGGCTCGGCCTGCAGTTCCGGGCGCGCCCAGTCCAGCGCCTGCGCGCGTTCGGCGAAGGCGGCCAGCACGTCCAGTTCGCTCAGCGCGGCGGCGCACTGCTTCAGCGGTTCCAGCTGGCCGCCGAGGGTGTCCAGCAGCTGCTCGTACAGGTACTTCTCGCGCGACAGCGACCGGTCGCGCGCGGACAGCACCTTGTCCTCGAAGGCCTTCAGTTCCTCGGTGATGTAGCGCTCGGCATTGGTCAGCGTCTGCCGGCGGGTGTAGTGCACCGGCGCGCGGTCGGACTGGCCCTTGCTGATTTCGATGTAATAGCCGTGTACGCGGTTGTAGCCCACCTTGAGGGTGGCGATGCCGCTGCTCTCGCGTTCGCGCTGTTCCAGGTCGACCAGGAACTGGTCGGCATGGGTGGACAGGCGGCGCAGTTCATCCAGTTCGGCATCGAAGCCATCGGCCAGCACGCCGCCGTCGCTCAGCTTCAGCGGCGGCATTTCGGCGATGGCGCTGGCCAGCAGGTGCGCGCATTCGTCGTGCTCGCCCAGCGCGGCGTGAAGGGTCTGCAGGCGCGGCGAATCCAGTGGTGCCAGCACTTCGCGCACGGCCGGCAGCAGGCCCAGGCCATCGCGCAGGGTGGAGAAATCGCGCGGGCGCGCCGAGCGCAGCGCCACGCGGGTGAGGATGCGTTCCAGATCGCCCAGGCGACGGAACTGCTCGCGGATGTCGGCGTCGCTGCCACGGTCGATCAGCGTTTCCACCGCGTGGTGGCGCTGCACCAGCACCTCGCGCAGGCGCAGCGGGCGATGCAGCCAGCGGCGCAGCAGGCGGCCGCCCATCGGCGTCACCGTGCTGTCGAGCACGCCCAGCAGCGTGTTGCGGGTGTCGCCGTCCACGCGCGTATCCAGTTCCAGATGGCGGCGGGTCGCGGCATTCATCGCGATCGCTTCACCGGCGGTTTCCATCGCGATGGAGGTCAGGTGCGGCAGGCGCTGCTTCTGGGTCTCTTCGACATAGCCGAGCAGGGCGCCGGCGGCTGCCGTGGCGCGCGGCTTGTCGTCGATGCCGAAACCGCTCAGGTCGTGCAGCTTGAAGAAGGCCAGCAGCTGGCGGCGGCCGCTGTCCGCATCGAACAGCCACGGCGCGCGGCGGCGCACGCCGGTGCGCTGGCGCAGGAATTCGGGCCAGTTCTCTTCGTCGGGCACCAGCAGCTCGGCCGGCTCCAGGCGGGCCAGTTCGGCTTCCAGCGCGTCGTCGGTCTCCACTTCATTGACCAGGAAGCGACCGCCGGCCAGGTCGGCCCAGGCCAGGCCGTAGCCCTGCTTCGTGCGCGACAGCGCCATCAGCAGGGTGTCGCGGCGCTCGTCCAGCAGCGCCTCGTCGGTGACCGTGCCGGGGGTGACGATGCGCACCACCTTGCGTTCGACCAGGCCCTTGGCCAGGGCCGGGTCGCCGATCTGTTCACAGATGGCCACCGATTCGCCCAGCGCCACCAGGCGGGCCAGGTAGCCCTCGTAGGCATGCACCGGCACGCCGGCCATCGGGATGGGCGCGCCGCCGGAGCTGCCGCGCTGGGTCAGGGTGATGTCCAGCAGCCGCGCCGCCTTGCGGGCGTCGTCGTAGAACAGCTCGTAGAAGTCGCCCATGCGGAAGAACAGCAGCAGGTCCGGATAGTCGGACTTGGCTGCGAAGAACTGCTTCATCAGCGGGGTGTGTTCGGCGGACTTGTCTCTGGACATGGGACTCGGAAATCGGGGCAGGCGCGCGCGCCGGGAGGGCGGCAGGCAGCTGCAGGAACTGGGGCGACCATGGTAACGGGTAGGGTGGGGCAAGGGGCACCCGCATGGGGTGTGCTCTCGCGCATACAGCCTGCGGCTCACTGGCCCGGCGCCACGGCTGTGGTCACGTCCAGGCAGGAGACGGACCGACACATCAGGCGCTGCTACTGGCTGGATTCGTCAGCCAAGTCGCACGACCTCCAAAGAGAGCCGTCGACCTTGTACCAGGTGTATCTTCCGACCCTCTTGCCGCGCCGGAAAGTGCCTTCCTCCTTGAGGAGGCCAGAGTCCCACCAACTCTTGTAGGGACCGTCGTAATCCCCGTTTCTGATAATGGCGGATAAGGTCAACACTCCATCCTCTGTCCATTCCTGTAGCAAGCCGTTCATCACGCCGTCTCTGTACTCGGACTGGGTGAACAGTCCGCCACTCTCGAACCAGCGTTGACAGAGGCCATCCCATTGTCCATCCACGCGTGTGCCACGAGATTTGATCTTTCCTGAGGGATAATAGGTTTCGACCAGTTGCGGGTTTGAATCTTTCATGGGGCACCACCTATCTGAGGTCACGATCTGTCCAAACGGGCGGCTCGTCGTCAGATTGACCCTTATTGGCGACGCACAGATTGCGACGATCCGCCGCTCGTGTCAGACATGCTCGATACCAGCGATCAGGGTCCTTGCTTGTTCCCAAGCCTCTCGACCTGTCGCACGACACATCTTCCTCACTGCAGCCATGGCTCGGTCCGTCTATGCGAGATTCTTGACAGAGCCTACTCCTTGGCAATGTTCGAAGTTCTCCAGACCGAGCCATCTGTGTCGTACCAGGTGTAACGTCCGATTCGTTTCCCTGCTCTGTACGTTCCTTCCTCTTTGGGCAAGCCTGAGTTCCACCAGCTCTTGAAAGGCCCATCAAACTCGCCGTCTTTTACGGTGGCAGACATTAGCAAAAGCCCGTCTTCTGCCCACTCCCGGATCATTCCATTCAACTGGCCATTCACGTACTCGCTCTCAGTGAAAAGTGCGCCGTTCTCGTGCCAGCGTCGAAAGATACCCACCCACCGCCCACCGACCTGTGTTCCTCGGGACTCGAGCTTTCCAGAAGGAAAATAATTTTCCACCAATTTAGTTTCGGGATTTTTCATGGGCAGCATCCTAACGAAGGTCGCTTGGTGACCAAGGTTGCGGCTCTCCGTCGATTTGACCCTTGTTGCCGACGCAGAGGTTGCGACGGTCCGCCGCTTGGGTCAGAGATGCTCGATGCCAGCGGTCAGGGTCTCTCACCGCGCCGTATCCTCTTCGCTTCACAGAGGAGCTGCCCCCCCCCGCCGTTTGCCATCGGCTCAGTCCATGCGGTTGCGGCAGGTCAATTGGCCTGCTAGTCATCATTATCGACTACGTTCCATATGGAGCCATCGAGCTTGTACCACGTGTACTTTCCGATCCGCTTGCCGTCTTTAAAAGTGCCTTCTTCCTTTAACAGACCTGAACTCCACCAGCTCTTGTACGGACCATCGAATTCACCGTCCTTGACGGTTGCAGACAACGTCATCACCCCGTCCACGGTCCATTGTCGAAGCAGCCCGTTCATCAGCCCATGCCGGTACTCAGCTTGGGAGAATAGCGGGCCGGTTTCATGCCAGCGCTCAAAGAGGCCATGCCATTGCCCGTTGACCTGGGTGCCACGCGACTCGATTCTTCCCGAGGGAAAATAGTTCTCCACCACCTTTGCGCTTGAATTTGTCATGGATTGAACTCTACCGGAGGTCGCGATCAGACCACTCATCAGGTTCTCCGCCTGTTTGTCCCTTGTTGGTACGCAAAAGTTGCGACGGTCCCCTGCTTGCGTCACGCAAGCTCGATAAAAGCGATATGAACCGTTAACTGCTCAGAGTTGCCGCCGGATGTCGTACGCCATCATTTGGCCTACTGGTCATGATCTTCGACTATGTTCCATATGGAACCATCGAGCTTGTACCACGTGTATTTTCGGATCCGCTTGCCCTCTTTAAAGGTTCCTTCCTCTTTGAGGAGGCCCGAGCTCCACCAGCTCCAGTAGGGGCCATGAAGCTCTCCATCTTGAAGGGTGGCACACAGAAGCAATACGCCATCTTTCGACCACTCCCGAAGCACTCCGTTCTTCTGGCCATTCCTATACTCGAACTGACAAAGTAATTCGCCGCTCTCGTACCAACATTCAAAGGAGCCGACCCATTGTCCATCAGCTTGGGTTCCACGGGACCGCAGGGCTCCTGAGATGAAGTAGCTCTCTGCCGTTTTAAACCTTTTATATTTCATGAGTGCCGCCTTGCGGAATTCGTGCCGTGACCATTCTGGTGGCTCATCGGCAGCTTTCCCTTTGTTTGCGACGCCAATGAGAGCTTAATCCGCGGAGATGTCAGAAGACCTCCAGAGCGATCCGTCTACTTTGTACCAGTTGTACCTTCCGACTCTTTTTCCAGAGTGAAAATTTCCCTCTTCCTTAACAAGTCCTGAGTCCCACCAGCTCTTGTATGGGCCGTGAAAATGGCCATCTTGAAGGGTGGCGCAGAGAAGCAGTATCCCGTCTTTTGACCATTCACGGAGGACTCCGTTCTTTAACCCATTCCTATATTCAAACTCAGAAAACGGTGCGCCACTTTCGTACCAGCGTTGAAAAACGCCATGCCACCGTCCGTCGACCATGGTGCCACGAGACTGGATTCTTCCAGATGGATAGTACGTCTCGATCGTTTCTATTTTTTTTTCTGTCATCGGAAATATCCTAGGGGAAGTCGTCTTCTGACCATGGCAGCGGTTCATGGTCGGACTGGCCCTTGTTGGCGACGCACAGATTGCGACGATCTGCAGCGCGCGTGAGGCACGCTCGATACCAGCGATCAGGATCTTTGCTCGGCCCCAAGCCTCTCCACCTGTCGCACGAAACCTCTTCTCTATCGTAGCGCCTGTAGCACTCGTCGGTATTGTCTTCATCGCTCGGGCAGATTGCCAACCCCGTGAGATATCCATAGAAACTGCCGACGACCGAGCCCGCTGCACCTCCCGCACTGCTGCCGGCTAGAGCACCGCCTGCCCCGCAGCCGACTGTGCCGACGCCAGGGGCGAAAAGCGTGCATCCCGCCCCACCACCAACGCCACCTGCAATGCCGCCGCCGGCGTAACCGATATAGCCGCCGATGACACCTCCGCTGATGGTGCACGACGCCATGCAGACCTGATCCTTTGCTTGGCCTGTGCTGTCCGTATACAGAAGGGGGTTGGACTCGACATAGCTGTAAGTGCTGATGCCTCCCGCCAGGCCAATGGGGTCACTCTGCAGATACCGGCCTGTAGCGGGCTCATACTCACGTGCGTAGTTATGGTGAAGACCGCTGTAGGGGTCGTACCGCTGTCCCGCGAAGCGCATGTTGAACGTGAACGGCGTACCGTCCGCATCCGGATCCTCGCTGGGTCCGTCGCTGCCAAATGCCTCGCCTCTGCTGTCCCACGACCAGACCGCAACGTTGCGTGCAACCTCGATGACGGCGCGTGGTGCGCCGAGCTGATCCGGCTCGATGTAGTGCAGGCGATTCGAAGACGCTGCGGTGCCAACCAATACACCCACGGGCAGGTCGCCCAGCCATATCACCTGTTGGATCGGCGTGCCCGTGGCATCGTAGTCACCCAGCCACTGGCCGCCCTCATCGTGGACGCTGTAGGTGGTGGTGGTTGTCCCCAGGTAGCTTCGCACCCGTTCACCACGGCCGTTGTATGCGTACTGTTGGATCGCCTGGCCGCTCTGCTTGACCTGTATCAATCTATTGAGCGGGTCGAAGACGAACTCTCTATCCGTGCCATCAATGGAGGCTGTGTTGCCAACGGCGTCGTACTTCCGGGATGCCCCCTCTACCGAGAGAAGGCGATGGCTGTCAGCTCGGTAGGCATAACCGTCGGTCCCTTCAGCGTTGGCGAACGATGTGCGGTTTCCCGTAGCGTCGTAGCCATAGCGCTCGATCGCGGTTCCTGTGGCCCCATCCCGGAATGCAACCAGACGTTTGAGGGCGTCGTAGTCGTAGGTGGCAAGCGCCGGAGATTCATGGCCAGCGGTGTGCAGGCCGGTAAGATTGCCAGTGGCGTCGTAGGCGTAACCTGCATCCAGGCCGTCCCGGTCGACATCGCTCAGCGAGATGGTGCGGTAGTTCCGGTCATGGGCTCGGACCAGGGTCCGACCATTACCATAGCTCCAGCCTGCCGCAGGTCCAAATGGGTAGTACGTGACACCGGACAGCAGCACCTCGCGGCTGGCGCCGGGCGATGTAACGCCTATCTCCGAGATGCGGCCCTCGGGATCACGGACGTAATCAACCAAGGTGCCATCTGGGTAAGTGATGGCTTGGAGCTTTCCACCCAAGCTGTAGGCGTAGCGAGCTGCGAAGCTATGGCTGCCGGTCACCTGGGTCTTGCGTACGATGCGGCCGAAGCGGTCGTAGCAGTATCCCGTCGTGCCGCTGGCATCCACGATCTGGCTCAGATAGCCAGAGGCAAAGGTCTCGCCCGTTGCACACTCAGTTGGCGCGGCATCATAGAGGTAGGACGTGTCCAGCGCAGGCGCACCGGCAACTGCAACGCGGGTCAGTCGTTTGAGCGCGTCATAGCGGTAGGCCAATGCCTGCCCACGGGCGTCTGTCACGCCGTCGCGATTGCCTGCGCTGTCATAGCTGTAACGGGTGGTGCCTGTATCTGGACTGCTCAGCTGCAGCAGGTCGCCTAGTGCGTTGTATGCGTAGTGTGTCTGCAGTCCCTTTGGGTCAGTGACCTGTACGAGCCGATTCAACGGGTTGTAGATGTAATGCGTAGCGGCGGCGATTCCGCCGGCATCCTGCGTGGTCTGCCTGAGGCGGTTCTGTGCGTCGTACTCACGGCGTTCAGTGCGGCCCAATGCATCCGTCACCGCCGTAATGTTGCCGTTGTCGTCGTACGTGAAATCCGTCGGGTTGCTGGACGCATCGGCGACGGTCGCAAGCCGCCCGTTCAGGTCGTAGATGCGCGACAGGCTGCGTTGCACTCTCTGGGCCGGGTCGTGGGTCTCCTCCGCAATGCGGTTGCCCGCCGTATCCAGGGTGTAGGCGATGTAGCCGCCACTGTTGTCGGTGAGGCGTACCAGTCGATGCGCGGCATCGTAGGAGAACGCCAGCGAGTCGCCGTCGGGCTGGGTGATCTGCTCGACCAGGCCGGTTGGCCGGTAGTCGGTGCGCGTTATGCGGTCATCACTCTCGGTGCTGTCATCCGGACCTCGCACTTTCTCCGCTGTCATCCAGCCGCGCGGATGGTATTCGTAGTTCGTCTCTACACCGTTCGGATCGACGGAGGACAATCGTCGCCCCGCGCCGTCGTAGGTCGGGAAGGCTGTGATGCGCCCCAGCGGATCGATGATCTTCCACAGATCACCCTTGCGATAGGCACATGCCGTCGGGGCAACTTTGCAATCGCCGTGGTCGGTCTGGTGGTAGACGTAGGTCGTCGTATCGCTGATGTCGGTACGCGGGCCCTTGGTGCTGATCGGCAATCCAACCAGCGGACAGGTGCCGGCGCTTGCGTCAGCGGGCTCGCAGTAGGTCGTCGTCGTTGTGCGACTGATGGATGTTTCCGGATCCCTGCGAGTCTCGCTGAGCACCTGGCCACGGCTGTTGTAAGTGAAGCTGGTTTCAGCAACGAGCCTGTCCGCTGCGTCGTAGGTTCGCCGTGCGATGGGCTGGCGGAAGCTGGCATGCCAGTCTGTCTGGATTGTGCGCTTGCTGCCCACGAGGTCGTTGCCTGCCTCGATCCGCTGGGTCTGCAGTCCGCGAGCGTTGTAGGCATAGCGGGTAGTGTTGCCCCTGAAGTCCGTCCTGCTGGCGGGATATCCGTTGCTGTCGTAAGTGCGTGCCGCGGCAACACTGGCACAGTCGTCGCAAGGCGCATCCAGCGATGCGAGTCGCGCAACTCCGTGATCGACGCCAAACGCGTAGCGTCTGGCATTGCCGAGGCTGTCGGTGATCGTGGTGCTCCCGTCCTTGTTGAACTGCAGTTCGACTCGATCTGCGGTTCCGGAAGCGAAGGGACCGTGCACGCTGAGCACGCCACGCCGCTGGGCGTCATAGGCCCAGCTTGCGTAACGGTTGTTGTCCTCATCGGTGATGCCGGTTAGCAGGTGCGGCTGCGCCCCCCCTCCGGTCTGGCCTGGCTCGCTGTAGTGATAGAGACGCGTCGCCGGGCCTGACCGTGGCGAGGGGTAGGTCACGCTGGTCAGGTCGCTGCCGGTGTAGGCGTAGGTGATGACCGCCCCGGCGCTGTCGGTCAGACTCGTCAGGCGATCGCTTGTGTAGCCGAACACCAGTGACCGTCCCTGCGGGTCTGTAACGCGTTGAACGTACGGCGAGATGCCCGCGCCGGAGGCATAGGACAGCGTCTGCACGAGCCCGTCGCGCGAGGTGATGGAGTGCAGGCGGCCGAGTTCGTCATAGGCTTCGACGGAATCGTCCGCACGGCGATAGCTTGCCGAAGCCAGTGACCCTCCTGTCAGGATGACGGTCAGTCTCTCCGGAACATCGCTACCTGCAGTCCATTCGCCATTGACAAGGCTGAATGTCTGAATGGCGCCATTGGCTCGATGCGCTCGGAGGCGTACGACCGATCCGGCGGCGTCGGTGACCGGCTCGAGTCGGGTTGCATAGTTGTGGCTCCAGCCAATGCCGATAGGAAGCGCTCGGCTGTCCGGCACGCGATGGCTGTTGTAGACGCGAACGAAATGCAGTGGGAACACGCCCGCTCCAACGTAGTCCGTCTCCTGCTGACGCTTGTTGCCGGTAGCGCTGGCGATGGGGTTGGATGCATTGCCTCCGTCGGCGGGGCAGTTGCTGTCGCACTTGGGCATGCCGCACTGACCGGTGTCCGGGTCGGCGAGGCCGCCGAGCGGGCAGGGCGGTCTTGCGCCGCGTGGGCCGTAGACGAACGTGTTCACAATTTCGACGGGCAGCCACGAATTGAACTGGCGGCGTTGCAGTTGGCCCCGGCATATGGCTTCGCCATCGAGGTATGGTCCGACGGAAACAGCGGCGTAGCGATGCGGTAGCGCGCTCTTTGCACGATGGCCATCCAGGCGGCGTTCCAGTTCGCCGGTGACGCAGGCCTCTTCTGCTGTGGGGTAGTGGGGCTCGCTGTCGTTGAAGCGGGAGTCGAGCCAGTAGGTCTCGGCCTGCACCGCGAAGCTGAGCAGAAGTGTGGACGCCGCGCCGAGGCGCACAGCCGCGCGTTGCATCGCCAAAAGTCCCTGCATCGCCATACTCCTTCATGGGTCACGACAGACTCGGCCGAGCTGTTGATATCAGTTGTGTCCTGGCACTTCGCGCAGTCAACCATTTCCATGCTCTGGCCCGGCGCCCAATGTGGTGGGGCAGGCATCGAAAATGACTGGAGCATCGCTGCGCCGGCAGACGCTCTTCATTGATCGCTCACTGTGGGGCCAGGCCTGCAAACACCTGCTTTCAAGCGTCAAATGGCGGGTGTTGCAATGAGCTCGCGCTGATGCGACAGCGTCCACTCCGCACGCCCGAAGGCGTGCTGAAGCAACGATCAACGTGAAATCATCCAGATGCGTGTGCAGGCCAATTGCGTCAATTGAGCGCGTGCAGTGAGGGCGGAATGCGACATCGCCCGAGGGCACCTATTCCAGCCGCAACGTGATCCGCGGATGGCCCGCGAAAATTTCCATCACGATCTCGAAGTAGGTCTGGCCTTCGCCGCGTTCCAGAGCATCCAGCTGGCGGCGGATCACATCGGTACTGAATGTGCCCGGCTGCTGCAGTTTCGCCTGCAGCCAGGCGCAGGTCGCGTCCACGCCCAGCGCGACGCGGCTGAGCTCGACATCGCGCCAGGCCACGGTGGCCGTGGCGTGCCCGGCCAGCGTGCCGTAGCCGCCGTATAGCAGGTCGTCCAGCGCATCCAGGCTATGGCCGAGCTGCCAGTCCTCGCCCACCATGAACACACGGTTGAACTCGGCATAGAGGCTGTCGATGCCGGTGATCGCACGGCCTTCGATCTGCAGGTACAGGGTCATGCATGCACTGTAGGGCACGCGGTGCCAACACCGGCGTCGCATCGCTGAACGCTGCATGGCCCTTCAGGTGGTGACGACCGGTATTTCACCTTCGGTTGGCGTTGCCGGCGGGAGACTGGGCGCACACCGGATCACAGGAGATCGCCATGAACACGTCCCTTCGCGTACTGCTGCTGGGCAGCCTGATTGCGGCGTCGTCGGTAGCCAGCGCACAGAGCTATGGCCCGCGCGATGAAGGCCGCAAGTTCAACGATGGCAGCCGCGTGGTCTGCAAGAACGTGGAAGTGCAGCGCAACTCGCGCGATCCCAACCGCATCGCCGGTACTGCTACCGGTGCGGTGGTGGGTGGCCTGCTCGGCAACCAGGTCGGCGGCGGCAACGGCAAGAAGATCGCCACCGTTGCGGGTGCCGTCGCCGGCGGTGCAGCCGGCCGCCAGATCCAGGGCAACCACCAGAACAAGACCGGTGACCGCGTGGTCGAGCGCCGCTGCGAGCGCGTCTACCGCTGAGTCACCGCACGACCTGATACCCGCTCCCTTCCACGACGCGGTACCTCGAACGCCGGCCCCAGGGTCGGCGTTCGTCGTTGTGGGCGGGCGTATCGCAGGCAACGGCGCGCCCCCTATACTGCGCCGACTTCAACGGATGAACGCCCTGTGAACGAATCGCCTGCTGCCGAACCCGTCGTGCCTGGCAGCCACGCCGAACCCGAGCAGGAGGCGAGCACGCGCTTCGGCCGCCTGCGCGAGCGCACCGATGAGCTGGAGCTGTTCATCTCCGGCCTGCTGGCCTTCGCGCTGCTGGCCGTGCCGGGCTATCTGTTCGACATCTGGGCGCGCAGCAGCCTGCATACCGAAGGCATGTACTTCCAGGTGCTGTGGTTCGTCTTCAGCATCAGCGTGGGCATGTGCTACGTGCTGGCGGTGGCACTGATCGCGCACCTGACCGTGCGCGGCTACTGGATCGGCCTGGTCGGTCTGAAATCGCACTTCCCCAAGGGCATCGACTGGGACCACCTGCCGCAGATGGGGCCGGTGTCGCGGGCCTTCATGCGTGCGCGCGATGGCGGCCTGGATGGCAGCATCCAGCGCGCCGACCGCTTGGCGACGATGCTGTTCTCGACCACGCTGATGTGCGTGCAGACGCTGGCCGGCACCCTGGTGATGGCGATCCTCATCCTCGGCCTGGCAATGGTGGTCGCTGCGCTGTCCGGCGGTTCGGACACCGCGGCGCTGATCTTCATGGGCGTGGTGATGGCAGGCCTGCTGGTGCTGGGCCTGCTGCCTGCGATGCTGGAAAAGTCGATCGCGCGGCGGCAGGCGCGCGGGCAGTCGACGGCGCGACAGCAGCGCATGCTGCAACGGGTGCTGGGTGGCCTGCAGCGGGTGCCGCTGATGCGCCTGATCCAGACCATGCAGCTGACGATGCAGAGCAACCTGCGCTCGCGGTTCTTCATCGTGGGCTACATGTCCGCGATCCTGGTGGCGATACTGCTGGGGGGCCTGCAGGTGGCGGGTTCGGTGAAGTTCTCGCTGTTCAACCGCTACCAGGTGGTCACCGAGGAAGCCGTCGACCACGGCATGCTGAGCGCGCACTACGAATCGATGCGCTCGGCGCACGACCAGCTGCTGCCCTACCCGATGATCCCGTCCGACACCGTCAGCGCGACGCAGTTGCGGCTGTTCATCCCGCACCGCCCGCAGCGCGACAACACGCTGGCGCGTGAGCGCTGCACGCAGCTGCCGGGGGGGCGGAATGACGCCCGCGGCGCGGCGGCCGCCACTGCGGCGGTGGACTGCCTGGCCCAGCTCTGGACGATACAGCTGGACGGCAAGCCGGTGGATCTGCACGCCTTCGTGCCGATGGAGCGGCGTGACCTGGACATGCGCGGCCTGGCCGGCTACCTGCCGATGGCCGGGCTGGCACCGGGCCGGCATGACCTGCATCTGCTGTGGAATGCCGATGGGCCGACGCGCGGCGGCGATCGCCGGCGCGAGTACTTCATTCCGTTCTGGTACGCCCCGGATCCCTGATCGAGGGGCCGTGCAGGCGCCAGAAGGCGAGGGCACCGTAGAGCACCAGCAGGACGCCAAGCGTGACCAGTTCGCGGCTGACGTCGGCCAGGTCGGCATCCATCTGGGTCAGCCGCACCATCAGGTTGATGCCGGAGGTGGTGGGCAGCAGCTGCGCCAGCCAGACCAGCGGTTGCGGCGTCATCACCGTGGGCCAGGACAGGCCGGCCAGGAAGAACAGCGGGATGGACGTGGCGATGATGTACTGGAAGGCGCGTTCGCGGGTGCGGAAGAAGCTGCCGACGAACAGGCCGAATGCCACCGTGGCGGCGATGAATAGCGTGCCGCCCAGCAGCTGGCCCAGGGGATTGCCGCCGCGCGGGTAATCCTGCACCCAGGCGGTGAACCCGGCGTAGTAGAACAGCCCGAACAGGCCGATCAGGCCAAAGCCCAGGGCCATGCCGGCCAGCGTGGGCAGGTCGAAGCGCAGGCGCCGGCCCAGCGCCAGGCGGCGCCCGCCGAGCAGCACGCCGATGCCCATCAGCAGGGTCTGGTGCACGATAAGTTCGGCCACGCCGGGCACGATGGCACTGCCATAGCCTTCGTGCGTGTTGAACAGTGGCCGCTGCACGAGATTGACCGGCGGTGCCTGCGGGGCGCCCATGAAGGCCGCCTGGGTGACGGCCGCCTCGCGCCCGAATGATCCCAGCGCATCAGCCACGCTGCCCAGCACCCAGCTGGCGCGGCCAAGGTAGGCACCGTTGCCGAGCAGGACGAGCTTGGCCGGATGGCCACGCAGGATGTCGCGTTCCAGGTTGGCCGGGATCAGCACGATGCCTTCGGCATCACCGGCTTCCAGCTGGCGGCGCGCGCTGTCGATGTCGGCGGGCTGGCCGACCACGCGCGCCACGCGCAGCGCATCCAGCTTGCGCAGCAGTTCGCGGCTGGTGGCGCTGTGGTCTTCGTCCACCACCAGGATCGGCAGGTTGCCGGCCACCTGGTGCCGGTACGCGGCCGGGTAGAAGAACGAGTACAGGATGACCGCGCCGACCATCACCACGATGGCATAGCGGTCCAGCAGCACCGCCAGCAGGGTCTGCCGCAGGCTGGCCCAGACCCCGCTCATGCGCCGGCCCCGGCGGGCTGCGCGGCCTGCGTGCTGCGGGCAAAGGCCAGCAGGCGCCAGCCACCCAGCCCACCGGCGAGGATGATCATCAGCAGCAGCGTGCCCAGCGGCCACAGCGTGACCGCCAGCGGCGCACCGACGAACTGCTGCTGGGTCTGCAGCTTGATGTACGCGCTGAGCGGCAGCAGCAGGTGCCAGATGCGGGTGAACAACGGTGCATCGATGACCGGGAAGGTGGCGCTGGAAAAGGCCAGCGCGGTGCCGATGCTGAGGCCAACGGCCGACAGCGCCGTGCCCATATCCCGGGTGATGCCGACGAAGAACAGGGCATAGGCCGCGGTGGCGAGGTAGAACAGCGGCTGGCCGAGCAGCAGCAGGAACACGCTGCCAGCGATGCCGTCGCCACGCAGCCAGGCCAGGTAGCCCACGCCGAGTGCGCCATACACGGAGAACAGCAGGACGTACGGCGCGATCTTGCCGGCAAGCGCCGGCCACGGTGTGTGGCCGAGCCAGCAGCGCAGGGTGCCATCGCGGATCTCGCGGCCCAGGCTGCCGGCCACTGCCAGCGCCAGCACCAGCGACAGCACGGCGGGGAAGATCAACGGCAGCAGGAACAGCTCGTAGCTGCGCGCAGGGTTGTAGAGGATGTCCGACTGCACGGCGATCGGTGCTGCGCGCAGCTTGCCAGGGCCGACCTGCAGGGCGATGCGCTCGCGCAGCAGGCGCGCGTTCCAGGCGGCCACGGCATCGCCGATGTCGCGCGCAGCCGACTGGCCGGTGGTCATGTAGGTGGCGTTGTAATAGGCAAATACCGTGCCCTGCTGGCCGCGCAGCGCCTGCCGGGTGACATCGCGCGGCACCAGCACGATGGCATACACCTGCAGCCGGCGCAGCTGCGCGCGGGCGTCATCGATGTCCACCGGCTGGCTGGCCACGCGCACGCCAGAGCTGGCGTCGAGCATGCGCAGCAGCAGGCGGCTGTCACTGCTGTGGTCCAGGTCGACCACGGCAATGGGCACGTCGCGCATCACCGAGGGGCTGAACATCCAGGCCATCAGCGCCAGCATCAGCAGCGGCAGTACCGTCACCAGCAGCAGGTCGGCGCGGTTGCCACGCAGCGTGCGCAGTTCGCGCCGCCACGATGCAGCGAAGCCGGCCTCGCCCGGGTTCAGTGCTGGGGCCACGCGAACAGCACGCTCATGCCGGGGCGGAAGCCCTCGATGCGATCTGCCGGACGCACCCGCACCTCAAAGCTGCGCACGTCGTAGCCCGATGACTGGCGGGTGCTGCGCCAGGTGGCGTAGTCACCTGCGGGATTGATGAAATACACCTTGAATTCGGCGTCCTGGTCCAGTGCCGGGATGCGGCCGCGCACCGTACTGCCGACCTTCAGGCCCTGCATCTGCGATTCGCGCAGGTTCATCGACACCCACATCCGGTCGATGTCGACCAGGGTGAACACCGGGTAGCCGGCCGGCACCAGTTCGCCCGGATCGGCCATGCGCTTGTTGATCTCGCCCGCCACCGGCGCGCGTCCTTCCACTTCGGCGCGCGCGGCGTTGACCTCGGCCACCGCACCCTGCGCCTGCTGCACCTGGCCCTGTGCCGCCCGCTTGTCCTGCTCGCGGGCGCCGGCCAGCGCCATGTCGTACTGCGCGCGTGCGGCGCGTGCCAGCTCGCGCGAACTGGTGGCCTGGGCCTGCGCTTCGTCGCGCTTCTGCCGGGTCATCACCCCTTCGTTGAACAGGTTCTGCACGCGGCGGGCGGTGGCTTCGGCCAGCGTGGCACCGGCTTCGGCCCGCTTCCAGTTGGCCTCGGCGGCACGGATGTCTTCGCTGCGTGCGCCCGCGTCGGCCTTGTCGGCCACTGCCTGGGCGGCGGCCAGCGCGCCCTGCGCCTGCTGTTCCTTGGCGGCCACTTCCGGGCTGTCGAGCAGGAACAGGATCTGCCCGGCCTGCACGCGGTCGCCCTCGCGGACCTTCAGTTCGGCCACGCGCGCGGTGATCTTGGCGGCGACGTTGAGGGTATCCGCGTCGGCCATGCCCTGGATCTGGTCGGCCGGGCGCCGCCAGGCCAGCCACAGGCCCAGCACCACCACCACCAGCAGCACCATCACCAGGATCACACCGAGGCGGCGCTTGCCCGGTGGCGTGGTGGCGTCGTCGTGCAGCACATCACTCATGGTCGATCACCTCGTCCGCACGGCGCCGATAGTCTTCGAAACGGTCCATCTGTCCACTGATCTCCAACAGCTGCGCCAGCGCGATGTCGTACTCGTACGCCGCCTGCGCGCGTTCGACGCGGGCGCCGCCCAGGCCGAGCCGCGCATCGATCACATCCAGCGACGTGGCCTGGCCCTCGCGGAAGGCCAGCTCCTGCAGGCGCAGGTTCTCCCGGGCCTGGGCGATGCTGCTGTCCAGCAGCACGAACTGCTGCCGCGCGCTGTCCAGTTCGTTCCAGGCCTTGCGCACGCCCAGCGCCACCTGGTTCTCGGCTTCGCGCAGGCCGGCCTCGGCCTGTTCCTGCTGCGCGCGGGCCGCACTGATCTGCGCCGGCCGCGAACTGGGCGACAGGAAGGTGTATTTCAATCCGATGCCGAAGGCCCAGTCCGGGTCGGTCAGCATTTCATCGCGGCGGCGGAAGTCGTACTGGCCGAAGGCGAAGATCTGCGGTTTCAGCTTGGCCTGCTGCACGCGCACGCCTTGTTCGGCCTGGGCCACCATGGCCTGCAGGCGGCGGATCTGCGGCTGCCGCGCCTGCGCGGTGCGCTCGAAACTGGCCACCGGTTCCAGCGGTGCGCGCTGCACGAACAACGGCGACAGTGGCTGCACCTCGCCGCCGCTGCGCAGCAGGGTGGCCAGCGCGGCCTTCAGCGTGGCCAGGTCGTTGAGGGTCTTCTGGTACTCGCGCTCGGCCTTGTCGCGGGCCACGGTGGCCTGCAGGCGCTGGGCGCGGGTGGCGAAGCCTTCGCGTTCCAGCTTCTGCGCATCGGACAGGTGGCGGTCGAGGCCATCACGCACGTCGCGGCGCACGTCCACCGCTTGTTCGGCCAGGCGCTGGCCGAAGTAGGCCTGGGCCAGCTGCACGGTGAGCGATTGCCGCTGCGCCTCGCGCTCCGCGCTGGCCTGTTCGCTGGCGGCGCTGGCCGCGCGCTGCGCCGCGGGGATGACGCCACCGGTGTACAGCGGCAGCACGGCGGTCACCACCGGGCGGGTCCGCCAGTCGCGTTCGGTGAACGTCAGGGGCGAGTCGATGCCATACGCCTCGGCCACCGGTTCCAGCGAGCCCAGCGGCAGGGTGAGGGTCTTCTGGAACTGCAGGCGGCGCACCTCACCGGTGATTTCCGGCAGGCGCAGCAGGCGCGTGGCGTCCTGCAGTTCCTGCTTGTTGCGCACGCCGGCATCGGCAGCGGCCAGAGCGTCGGAAACCTGTTCCAGCCGCTGCCGCGCTTGTTCCCACTGCAGGGCGGCCACTGCGGCGCTGTCCGCACCCGTCTGGGCGTAGCCGGCGGCCGGCAGCAGCGTCGCGCAGACCAGCAGCCAACGTGCGCGGTGCGGTCGCGGGGAGGGACGTTGCAGGTGCACGTCGGGTCCGTCATCCGTAAAGAGTCCGGCAAAGACTAGTGGATATGCCGTGAAGCCGTTGTAGGTGCGGCGCGCGCTACAGTGGTTGCCGCTACGCGGACAGGAGCGCGCGATGCAGGGTTGCCACTGGAAATGCCGCCGTGCCCACCTGTGGCTGGCCTGCGCGCTGCTGCTCGTACTGCCATGGGGGTGGGCCGCTGCCACGGATGTGGCGGCGCACACCGGCCCGGCCATCATCGGCATGCAGGTGCAGGGCAGCGGACGGCTGGCGCATGGCCAACGCGTGCCGTTGCCACGCGTGCTGCAGGCACTGGGCACGCCCTCGCAGCGCGAACCCTCGCCCTACGAGTGCGGCAGCGCCTACGACGAGGGTGATATCCAGCTGCTGGGCTGGGCGGGGCAGGCGTGGGAAAGCGACGGCCGCACCGCGGTGCTGCGTCGCTTCGACGTGGGCCGGGAGGGCGCGCTGCTGTTGGCCAATGGCACGCAGATCGGCGCGCGCACATCGCCTGCCGATGTGCTGCAACAGGTGCCACGCGCGCACCGCAGCGGTGACACGGTGCATGTCACCCCGGACCCGCGCGGGCTGACCGAAGAACGCTACGACCTGCGCTTCGACGGCGAGGGACGCCTGTTCCAGATCGACTACTGGATCGCCTGCTGAGCCTGTGGCGTGCGCGCCATGGGCTCAGCGCAGGTTGCCTTCCGCTGCGCTGCGCAGGGCCTGGGTGATGTGCTGCAGCGTGCTCGAGCGCACGGCGGCGTGCTGCCAGAACAGCGGGACGTCCAGCCAGCGGCGTGGCTCCAGCACGGTCACCCTGCGCTCGGCCAGCGCCGGCGCGATCAGTGTTTCCGGGGCCAGGCACCAGCCCAGTCCACGCGCGGCGGCTTCGACGAAGCCGGTGGAGGAGGGCAGGTAGTGCACCGGTGGCTGCAGCCGTGCGCGGGTCAGGCGGCGCATGAAGCGTGCCTGCAGTTCGTCCTTGCGGTTGAACACGATCATCGGCGCCACGGCCAGCGCATCGGCCTGCATGCCCTTGTTGAACCAGCGGCGTGCGAATGCCGGTGATGCGATGGCGTGGTAGCGCATCGCGCCCAGCGGATGCACGTTGCAGCCCTTCAGTGCGCGCCCCTCGGCGGTGACCGCGCCAAGCACGCTGCCATCGCGCAGCAGTTCCAGGGTGTGGTCCTGGTCGTCCATGCGCAGGTCGAACAGGTAGCCATGGCGCTGGTGCAGGTCGGCGATGGCGGCGACGAACCACGTATCCAGCGAATCATCGTTGACCGCCAGCGGGATCGGCGTGCGGGTGGCATCGTTGCCACGCTCGGGCAGCAGCTCGGCCAGCGCTTCGCTCTGCAGCGCCTGCATGGGCCGCACGCTGCGCAGCAGGATTTCACCGGCGGCGGTAGGCCGGCACGGCGCCTGGCGTACCAGCAGCACCTGGCCCAAGCGGTCCTCCAGCGCCTTGATCCGCTGCGACAGCGCAGACGGGCTGATCGCCAGCCGGCGCGCGGCGGCCTCGAAACTGCCTTCTTCCAGCACCGCAGCAAAGGCGGCCAGTTGCGGGTGTACCAGGTCCATGCCGGGCCTCTTCAGTTTTCCTGCACAGGATAAAGAAAAACCAGCTGGCCTTAATCGGCCGTGGGCTGCACCCTGCGCGTCCCTTCCTGCTGGATGCCCGTCCCCATGTGGTTCACCGCGGCCCTGGCCGGCCTGTTCGCAGGCGCCGGCCTGATCATCGCCATCGGCGCCCAGAATGCCTTCGTCCTGCGCCAGGGGCTGCAGCGCCGCTACGTGGGCACGGTGGTGCTGGCGTGCATGGGCGCGGACATCGCGCTGATACTGGCCGGTGTCGGCGGGATGGGCGCGCTGGTGCTGCAGTGGCCGCTGCTGCTGCAGGTGCTGCGCTTCGGCGGTGCGGCGTTCCTGGGCTGGTATGGCCTGCAGGCCGGCGTGCGCGCGTGGCGCGGCGGCAGCGCATTGGCGGCCGCCCGCAGCGACGGCGGCAACCGGCGCCAGGTGCTGCTGGCCTGCCTGGCCTTCACCCTGCTCAACCCGCACGTCTACCTTGATACGGTGGTGCTGCTGGGCAGCCTGTCCACGCGCTACCCCGGCGACCTGCGCTGGGCATTCGCGGCCGGCGCCAGCGTGGCCAGCGTGCTCTGGTTCTGCGCGCTGGGCTATGGCGCGCGCCTGTTGCAGCCGCTGTTCCGCAACCCGAACGCGTGGCGCGTGCTGGATGCCGGCATTGCCTTGTTCATGGCGGGCCTGGCATTGCTGTTGCTGCTGCGTCCGCTTTAGGCTGCATCCACAGCCCGGATGTTCCGGTCCGAGGGAGGTGTTCTGATGCATCCGGACGTTGCTTCCGGCATGGGCGGCATGCGGGGTCCGTTGTCGCGGCGTGCACTGCCGCTGATGCTGCTGGCCGGTGCGCTGTTGTCGGCGTGCGGCGCGCACCCACCGCCGTCTGTTTCCGTGCCCGCCGATACGGTGGCTGCGGCGGCAGGTGATCCCGCTTTCGCGCGCATGCTGGCAGGCTTCCATCAGTGCCGCTATGAGGGCCTGTTCGTCAACGATCTTCCGGGGCAGGTGGCCACGGCGCCGGATACGGACTGGTTCCGCGCCCATCCCGGGGCCGCCTGCGGGCGTGACGCCGACTTCTATTATTTCTGCATGGACGAAAGCTACCGTGGGCTTACGGTGCAGCGCATGGCGCTGCCCGGCACCGGCGGCCTGCCCAGCGTGGCGCTCTACCTGCAGCAGGATGCCGCAACCGCGCGATCCATCCTGCGCCAGCAGCTGGGCGGCGGCTTCCCGCCCTCGCCCGCCTCCGACGCTGGCACGGCCCCTGAGCTGATGGCCGACCCGGCCGATGCCAATCGTTCGATCCTGGTCTGTACGCGCACGTTCTAAGGGTTCCCGGCCGCTTCCGCCACCCTGGGGTGTCAGTGCTCTGCCTGGTCAATCGCACACAGTGGCGTCTCGCCCGGGCGCAGGGTCAGTACGCGCACGCCCTGTGCGGTCACCGCCACGGTGTGTTCGAACTGCGCCGACAGCTTGCCATCGCGGGTGTACACCGGCCATTCGTCCGGCAGCTGGCGGATGGCCGGCTTGCCCTGGTTGAGCATCGGCTCGATGGTGAACACCATGCCCTCCTGCAGTTCCATGCCGGTGCCGGCGTGGCCGTAATGCAGGATCTGCGGGTCTTCGTGCATCTCCTGGCCGATGCCGTGGCCGCAGTACTCCTTCACCACGCTGTAGCCATGGCTGCGCGCGTGGCGGGCAATGGCATGGCCGATGTCGCCCAGGCGCGCGCCGGGACGCACCTCGGCGATGCCTTTCCACATGGCCTGGTAGGCCACCTTGACCAGCTTGCGTGCGGCGTAGTCGATCTCGCCCACCGGGTAGGTGGTGCTGGAATCGGCGATGTAGCCGTTCTTTTCCAGGGTGATGTCGAGGTTGACGATCTGCCCGCTGCGCAGCACGTCATCGTGGCTGGGCACGCCGTGGCAGATGACATTGTCGATGGAGGTATTGAGCACGTACGGAAAGCCGTACTGGCCTTTGCTGGCGGGCCGCGCGTGCAGTTCGTCGACGATCATCCGTTCAACGAAGTCGTTGATGTCCATCGTGCTGCGGCCTTCCAGCGGCAGGGCGTCGAGTGCGGCGAATACCTGCGCAAGCAGG
Source organism: Stenotrophomonas sp. S39 (assembly GCF_016624665.1). Classification (NCBI taxonomy): domain Bacteria; kingdom Pseudomonadati; phylum Pseudomonadota; class Gammaproteobacteria; order Lysobacterales; family Lysobacteraceae; genus Stenotrophomonas; species Stenotrophomonas sp. S39. The sequence continues at coordinate 36,655 of NZ_JACVTT010000023.1, forward strand.
CGGCCCGATTCGGCCATCAGCGCGATCTCGTCGGGGCGCTTGATGATGGCCATCGGCTCAGGCCTGGCCCGCTGGCAGCAGCGGCGGCTGCACGCCGGCCGCGCGCAGCTCGCTGGCGACGATGTCCTGGAAGCTCAGGGTCGGGTTGAGTTCGCACAGCATGCCGACCCGGATCCAGAAGTTGGCCTGGGCGTTGATGGAGCGGCTGGAGACGGTGCAGGCACGACGCAGCTGGTCGTGCAGGGTGTCATCGATGTTGACGATGCCCATGGCGGGTTCTCGATGGGGAATATATGAAGCATATATGGTTCATATATTCCCACTCAAGTCCCCGCCGTTCAGTCGCTGTGGGTCGCAAAGCGCAGGCGGTTGCCGTCCGGGTCGACCAGCAGCATTTCGCGGGTGCCCCAGTCGGTATCGTGCGGCGGCTGCGGGATGGGCACGCCGGCGGCACTGAACGCGCGGAACACCGCGTCCACGTCATCGATCTTGAAGTACACCGCGCCGCCGGGCTGGCAGTCACCGGCATGTTCGCTGAGGAACAGGGTCTGGCCATCGCGGGTGAGCTGGGCGAACAGCGGCATGCCCGGCCCGAAGCGGTGTTCCCAGTCGACGGAGAACCCCAGGCCCTGCACGTAGAACGGCAGGCTGGTGTCGGCGTGCAGCATGCGCAGCTGCGGGATGACGGTCTGGGGCATGGCGGCGGTTCCTGATGGGTAGAGTCGAGCTTGCTCGACTATCCGATCAAAAGCAGTCGAGCAAGCTCGACTCTACCAATGCCAACGGCAGTTGAGCTTGCTCGGGCTCAGTCATCCAGGCCGGGCACGCCTTCAGCCAGCGGCACCCGCGTACCGTCCAGCAGGCCGCGGCTGAGCGTGCCGTTCTCGATGAACAGCAGTTCGCCGTTCTCGCCGTTCTTGATGCTGCTGTCGATGGCGATCACGCGGCCACCATGGAAGCTGCTCACATGCGGCATCGAAGTGTGGCCGACCACGATCCGCTTCAGCTGCAGCTGATCAAGCACGGCCTGCACGCCGTTGCTGTCCAGGCGCCCATCGAAGTAGCCGCGGTACCAGATCGGGCTGGTCTTGCCGTCATACAGCGGCGCCGTGGCCGGGTTGGCCTTCACCTCGGCCTTGGGCGTGCCCAGCGAGGCCTGGTAGGCGGCATTGGTCGCGGCCGGCTGCAGCGCCAGCTGCACGGCGTCGGGCGAGATGCCGCCGTGCAGGAACAGGGTGTCGCCGATCTTCAGCAGCACCGGGCGGGTGCGCAGCCACTGGCCGATCACCGAATCGGCTCCATAGAGCTGCGGGTAGCTGCGGCCCAGCAGCTGCGCGCTGCGCAGGTACTTGGGATTGACGTAGCGCAGGTCGTCGTACAGCACCATGGTCTCGTGGTTGCCCAGCACGAAATGCACCGCGCCACCGGCTGCGGCGGCCTGCTGCTGCAGCCCGTACAGCAGCCAGAACGCTTCGGTCACCTGCGGGCCACGGTCGAACACATCACCGGCAATCACCAGCGTGTCCTTGCCCAGCGCCCACTGGTCCTGCGCATCGATCACCTTGTTGGCGCGCAGCAGGCGCACCAGCAGGCCGTACTGGCCATGGATGTCGGACACCGCAACGATACGCGGCGTGGCCGGCAGCACCGACACCGAGGGCGCCACCGGCGGCATCACATGCACGCTGTGGCCGTAGCCGCACTGCGGCGTGATGTCGGTACCGCTGGCTTGGGCGGGCAGGGTGCGCATCTGCACCTGGTCGCCGCAGATCCACTTCGCCCGCAGCTGGTCGCCGACGCGGAACACGTAGGGGCCATCGGCATCGACATGCTCGGCCGGCGCGGCCACCTCGCGTGCCTGCAGCGACGGTGCGCCCAGCAGGGCCAGCGGCAACAGCAGCAGGGCAGGGTGGAGCAGGCGGCGGTGCAGCATGGGCGGTTCCTCGGCGGGCAACAAAAAGGCGGGCCCGAAGGCCCGCCCGTGATGCTACGCCGATGCCCACCCCGGCAGCATGCGCCGAAGGTGGGGGGTCACTGTGCGGAGTCGGGTGGCCGGCGCCGCACGGTGGCATCAGAACTTCGCGCGCAGGTTGAACAGCACCCGGCGCGGCTCGCCCCAGTAGCCCGCGTTGAAGAAGCCGACGTTGCGGTAGTAGACCTTGTCGAACAGGTTGGTGACCGTCACGCCCACGCTGAGGTTGTCGTTGATGCGGTAGCGGCCCATCAGGTCGAACAGCACGTAGCCGCCCTGGCTCATCTTGCCGGTTGCAGTGACCGGGGTGCCGTTGGCATTGAAGCGGCCGGTGGGGATCGGCTGCATCTGGTAGATCTCGCTCTGCACGCTGACGCCGCCGCCGACCGTCCACTGGCCGTGGCTGTAAGTGGTGTTGAAGCGTGCCAGGTGCATCGGGCTGGTGCTGGCGAAGCGGCTGCCATCGGGGTTGCTGCTGTAGCTGTAGGTGTAGCCGCCGGTCATGCTCCAGTGGTCGGTGATCGAGCCGGACACTTCAAACTCGCCGCCCTGGGTGGTGATGCCCTTGCTGGCGATGTAGGGCGAGCTGCCATCGGGCAGCTTGATCTCGCCGCCGTTCGGGTCCAGCTCGGCCACGTTGTCCTGCTTCATGTAGAAGCCGTTCAACGCGGTGTACAGGCGTCCGCCAAAGAACTCTCCCTTCAGGCCGTACTCGTAGTTGCCGCCGGTGGTCGGGTCGAGCAGCTGGTTGTTGATGTCGCGGCGCGCGGTGGCCTGGAACACGTCCGAATAGCTGGCGAAGGCGGTGATGCTGCTGCTGAGGTCGTACAGCACGCCCACGTAAGGGGTCAGCTCGTGCGCGGTGTTGCGCGCGCTGCGGCTGGTGAACACACCGTTGACGTCGTAGTTGTCGGTGGTGGTGCGGTAATCGGAATAGCGCGCACCGGCGATGATCTTCAGCGGGTCGATCGGGTTCAGGCGCACGGCGGCGTAGTAGCCGGTTTCGGTGGTGTTCACCGTGTTCGACGGAATGCCGTAGTTGAAGGTGGTCGGCCTGCCGATGTTGCCGTCCCACTGGTAGATGCTGGGGAACGCGTTGACGTTGTACGGACGCGAGGTGATGCCGGCGCGGATGGTGTCCAGGTCGCGGTCGTAGTGGTTGATGCCTACCACCAGCTCATGCGAACGGCCGAACAGCTGGAACGGGCCGGAGGCGTAGAGGTCGAAGGCATCCTCGCGCGTCTCGGACACCGAGTAGGTATCGGCGATGCGCAGGCCCAGCCCGGTCACGGCATCGGCCCAGTTGCCGGTGTTGGAACCGGCCAGCAGCAGCGAGTCGGTGTCGGTGGCGCGGTGGTTGTAGGCCAGGCGGCCGCTCCAGCCGGCGCCGAGCTGCTGTTCCAGGGTGGCGAAGTAGTTGGTGCTCTCGCGGTTCCATTCGTTCCAGCGCGCCGCGGCGCTGTAGGAACGCGGCATGTGCGCACGCGTGCCGTCGCGGAAGTACAGCGGCGAGGCGCTCCATGCGCCGCCATCGGAGCCGGTCTTCAGGTGGTCGATGCCGGCGCGCAGGCGGGTGCTGTCGGTCAGGTCGGCTTCGATGACGCCATACAGGCTGGGTGACTTGTCATGCTGGAAGCGCACCCAGCTTTCCTTGTCGGTGTAGGCGCCGACGAAGCGACCCCGCACGCGGCCGCCCTTGCTGAGCGGACCGGACACATCCACTTCGGCACGCTTGTAGTCCCACGAACCGGCGCTGAGGCTGGTGCTGGCCTGGAAGGTTTCGGTCGGGCGCTTGCGCACCATGTTCACCGTGGCCGACGGATTGCCCGAGCCGGTGACCAGGCCGCTGGCGCCGCGCACCACTTCGATGCGCTCGTAGATGGAGGTATCGCTGAGGATCGAATTGCCGCCCGCACCGGTGGTGTAGTTGGTGGGGATGCCATCGAACATGAAGTTGTTGATGGCAAAGCCACGCGCATTGAACAGCGTGCGGTTGCTGTCATAGGACTGGATGGTGACGCCCGGGGTCTGCTGCAGCACCTCGGAAATGGTGATGAGGTTGAAATCCTCGATGCGCTGGCGGGTGAACACGGTCAGCGACTGCGGGGTTTCGCGCAGGGTCAGCGGCAGCTTGGTGGCAGTGTTGGTGCCATAGACCTGGTAGCCCTCGGTGCGCTGGGTGACCATCACCCGGTCCAGTTCGGTGGTGGTCGGCGCGCTGTCCTGGGCGAAGGCCGGCGCAGCGGCGCAGGCGAGCGACAAGGCAAGGGCGTTCCGGCGCAGGGCGCCAGGCGAAGGCTGCTTCATGATGGAACCTCGGTTTCTGGATCAGGAACGGGAAGACGGGCGTGGCGCCGGCTTGGCCGGGTTGCGGAAACTGAGCCAGAGCACCATCGCCCCGGCACCGGCGGCGAGCACGCCGCACCAACCAACAAACCCCTGTGCAATGCCCCAGGCGGCGATGCTGGCCAGCAGGCTGGCGGCCAGCCCGAGCACGCCCAGCCCCTGCAGCAGGCGACGGCGCGGCGTGGGCGGCGCATGGCCGGCCACATCGCGGTGGTGGCGTTCCATTGCCATGGCCAGGCAGGCAAAGGCGGCGGCCGCCAACAGCAGGGCGAGCACGCTCATGCGCCCGCCTCGGCCGGCGTGGTGGCGCGTGCGGTGCGGGGCTTGCGCTGCGCCGGAACGAAACGGTGCACCTTGCGCGCGGCCCACAGCAGGCCGGCGCCGATCAGCAGCAGGCCGATGTCGATGCCGGCCTTGGCGCCATCCCCGGCAGCAAGCGCGGACAGCGCGCCACCGTGCCAGGCCACCAGGTTGTAGAACGGCAGGCCCAGCGCCAGCACGCCGGCCAGCGCCAGCTGCTCGACCCAGCCGCGACGCGGCGCGCGCAGCATCGCGTGCACCACGCAGGCGGCCCAGGCGTAGAAGAACACCTTCACCTCGGCATCGCTGCGGTTGGCCACGTCCAGCGGCAGCAGGCGGTTGCCCCACAGGAAGGCGATCATCGCCACCGGCAGGCCGGTGACGAAGCCGATGTTCAGGCGTTCGACGATGCGGAAGCCGAGGTGCGGGCGCGCCGGATCCGGCAGCTGGGTGCGCCGCTTCACCGTCCACAGCACCAGCCCGGTGGCCACCATCAGCGTGCCTGCGACGCCGGAAAGGAAGAACAGCCAGCGCATCGTGGTGGGTGCGAAGCGCGCGGCATGCAGGCCGATCATGCCGTCGCGGGTGATGACGGCGGCCGAACGCGGCGGCGCCGCATCCAGCAGGTTGCCGCGCGCATCGAAGGCCAGCGTGTCGGCAGCGCCAGCGATCTGGTCGCCCTGTTGGCGGCGCACGCTGATGCGCATCGCTGCATCGCCAGGCTGTTCGATCTGCAGCGAGGCCGCATGGCCGCCGCCCCACTGCACTTCGGCACGGCGCAGCACTTCGGCCAGCGCCGGCGGGGTCGCGGCGGTGCCGCTGGCGTCGACTTTTTCCGCACGCGGGAACAGTTCGGCGAAGAACGCATCGCGGCCACCGGGGTAGTTGGCATCCACCGCCCACGGCATGTACAGCGTCATCAGGGTGATCAGGCCGGTGTAGGTGATCATCAGATGGAACGGCAGCGACAGCACGGCCAGTGCGTTGTGGCCGTCCAGCCAGCTGCGCTGGCCCTTGGCCCGGCGGAAGGTGAAGAAGTCGGTGAAGATCTTCTTGTGGGTGATGACCCCGCTGATCAGCGCGATCAGCATCAGCATCGAGCAGGCGCTGATGAACCAGCGCGCCCACAGCACCGGCACGTAGTGCAGGTCGAAGTGCAGGCGATAGAAGAAGTTGCCCCCGCGCGTCTCGCGCACCTGCACCGGCTTGCCGTCGGCATCCAGCGTGGCCTGGTTCGGGTTGCGCTGGCCGCGGCGGCGTTCCTTCTCGCCTTGTGGCTGCCAGCTGACGGCGGTCGCGCTGCTGCGCGAGTCGGGCAGTTCGATGCTCCAGCGCTGCGCATCCGGCGCGGTGCGGGCGAGGAACTGCTGGGCCTGACTGACAGCCGTGGCGCTGCTGGCGGGCAGGCCGATTTCCGGCTGCATCCAGCGGGTCAGTTCTTCCTTCCAGTACGCAGCGGTGCCGGCAATGAAGATCAGGAACAGCACCCAGCCGACCACCAGGCCCGACCAGGTATGCAGTACCGATTGCGATTGGCGGATGCCACCCAGATTGCTCATGCCACGCCCCCGCGCAGCAGCCAGGCCAGCAGCGCGCCCAGGCCACCGGCAACCAGCAGGCCCAACGTGGCGCGCAGGGTGCTGCGTGCGGCATAGGCCCAGATCGCGGCCAGCGCGTAGACCACGAAGGCGGCCATGGTGGCGACCAGGGTGGCATCGGCCTTGGCGCCGGGCAGCAGGCGCGCCAGTGCGGCGGCCCAGCAGGCGGCCACGGCATAGCCACCGAGCAGGCCGAGCAGGCCACGGGCCCACAGCAGGCCATGGCCGTTACCGCGCGGCACGCGCTTGGCCGGCGCGGTGCCGGCAGCAGGAGGGGAAGAGGGTGCGGCCATAGCCGATGTCAATAGGAATCGTCTGCAATTGCGAGCGAATGCTATTTGACACCGGTAGCTGTGTCGAGTCCCCCATTCGGGGGGTGTGCCCTTCTGTCAGAGCTTGCGAACGACCGTCTGCTCGGGGGCGATGGCGCGGCCGGCGGCATCCTGCGGCCGCATGTGGGGCAGGGCGGCGCCGCTGGCGCGTTCGATCAGGGTGGAATGCGCTTCGCCGGGGGCGAAACGGTGCCGTTCGCCCCATTGGCGCAGGGCGACCAGCAGCGGGAACAGGTCGCGCCCGGCGGCAGTCAGCACATAGTCCTGGTAGGCGCTGCCATCGGCGGCGGGCTGCTGCACCAGCAGGCCGGCCTCCACCAGCCGGCGCAGGCGGTCGCTGAGGATGTTGCGGGCGGCGCCGAGGCTGCGCTGGAAATCACCGAAGCGGGTGATGCCGTCGAAGGCATCGCGGATGACCAGCAGCGCCCAGCGGTCGCCGAGCAGATCGGCACTGCGGGCCACGGGGCAGGGGCTGTCGGCGTGCATGGCGGCGTCCGGGTGTGGAATCTGGTTGCAGTTTAAAACCGGCGGCGCTACCGTGCATCCAGTTTCGATATGCAACCACATTGATGAGCACTCCCGTATCGCGGCCATTGCTGGGCTTGCTGGCCGTCGCCGCCGGCGCCAGCGTGGCCAATGTCTACTACGCCCAGCCCCTGCTGGAGCGGCTGGCGCAGGCGTTCGCGCTGGATGCGGCCGTCGCCGGTGGGGTGCTGGCCGCGACCCAGGTGGGTAGCGTGCTGGCCCTGCTCGGCCTGCTGCCGCTGGCGGACCGCGGCGACCGCCGGCGCCTGCTGCGCGTGCAGTTGCTGGCCCTGGTGGCCGCGCTCCTGCTGCTGGCCAGCGCCCGCACGGCACCCTGGCTGCTGGCGGGCATGCTGCTGGCCGGGCTGCTGGGTACGGCACTCACCCAGGGCCTGATCGCCTACACGGCCACGCTGGCGCCGGCCGCGCAGCGCGGTCGCATGGTTGGCGTCGTGCAGGGCGGGGTGTTCATCGGCCTGCTGTCGGCGCGTGTGCTGTCCGGCAGCGTGGCCGCGGTGGGCGGATGGCGTGCGGTCTACCTGCTCTCGGCAGTGCTGATGGCCCTGCTGGCACTGCTGCTGTGGCGGCGGCTGCCGGCCTTGCCGCTACCAGCGATGCCACCTTCATGGCGGGCGCTGCTGGCGTCGATGGCCACGCTGCTGCGCGACGACCGCGCGCTGCGTGAGCGCGGGCCGCTGGCGCTGCTGCTGTTTGCGGGCCTCAACGTGTTCTGGGCGGCGGCGCCGTTGCCGCTGTCGGCGCCACCGTTGCACTGGTGCACCGCCGCGATCGGTGCACTGGGCGTGGCGGGCATTGTTGGCGCGCTGCTGGCCGCGCGCGTGGGCCACTGGATGGATCGTGGTTTCGCGGTGCGTGTCAGCCTGGCCGCGCTGCTGCTGATGCTGGCGGCGTGGTGGCCGCTGCTGGGGCTGCCGCACTCGCTGGCGTTGCTGCTGCTGGGCGTGGTGCTGCTGGACCTGGGCGGGCAGGCACTGCACGTGGCCAACCAGGCACTGCTGCTGCGCGCACCGGTTGAACAGCATGGGCGCCTGGTGGCGCTGTACATGCTGTTCTATGCGGTGGGCAGCGGCAGTGGCGCGGCGGCCGGCACCTGGGTGCAGGCGCGCCACGGCTGGGGCGCGGTGTGCCTGCTGGGTGCCGGCATCGCGGCGTTGGCGCTGTTGTGGTGGGCGCTGTGCCGCCTGCGCCGCCAGCCGTGCGGCGGGAGGGGATAGTCAGCGTTGCAGGGCACGGCGCCCGGGTGCGTCGGGCAGGGTGGCATCAGCCAGCACCACCCGGTTGCGTCCGCCACGCTTGGCGGCATACATCGCCGCATCGGCACGCGCCATCAGCCGCTCGTAGTCGGGGTGGCCATCGTGGGCGGCCACGCCGATGCTGGCGCTGAGGTCCAGCTGCTGGCCGTTGGCCAGGCTGACCGGCGACTGCGCGATCTGTCGCCGCAGGCTTTCAGCGATCACCATCGCCTGCGATTCGCTGGCGGACACCAGCACCACCACGAACTCTTCGCCGCCGTAGCGGAACAGGTAATCGCTGCCACGGGTCAGCTGCCCCAGCAGGGCGGCCACGTGCTGCAACGCGCGGTCACCGGCGTCGTGGCCATGGCCATCGTTGATCGCCTTGAAGTGGTCCAGGTCCAGCAACAGCAGCGAGAAAGGTGTCTGGTTGCGCGTGGCCAGCTCAATTTCCCGGCGCAGCACGGTCGGCAGGAAGCGGCGGTTGAGCAGGTTGGTCAGTGCATCGCTGCCCGCATCCAGTTCGCCGATACGCTCGAACAGCAGCGTCATCAGGCTGCGGATGGTGGCCAGGTCTTCGCGGATGGGCGGCAGCACGGCCAGCCGCTGCGCGGTGTCATCGCTCTTGGCGCGCACCAGGCAGGCGTCGATGCGCGCGACCAGGCGGGACACCTGCTGGGTCTCGCTGCTTTCGCCGAAGCTGGGCACGCCCTTGTGGGTGAACCACAGGCCGAACTCGGACGTGGCCAGGCTCGCGCCTTCGCCATCGCAGGTGTGGCCGGCCAAGGTGTACAACAGGGTGTTTTCCCAGTCCAGCAGCAGTGCACGCTGGCGCTCGCGTTCGGTGCTCACGTTCTGCACCAGCGAGAACAGGCGGTATGCCGCATCGGCGCGCGATGAGCGCTCGCGGGCATGGGTATAGGCCAGGGTCATGCCTTCCATGGCGATGTCCATGGTTGCACTGAGGCAATCGATGGCAGCGAATGCCGTATCCGCATCACTGGCCAGGCCACGCACGCGCACGAACAGTTCGTGCTTGAGCACGCGCGCACCGCGGGTGACGAGGTCCACGGGATTGCCGACCCGTGCATGGACATCGCCGATCACACGCTGCGCGGCCACCGCCATGGCCACGCCTTCGGCATCGGTGCACAGCAACTGGTTCAGCCAGCGCTGCATGGCGGGCTGCAGGCGATCCTTCACCTGCTCGTGGGACAGGAAGCGGCGCGCACGCGCATCCTGCAGCAGGACGTCGTAGAAGCGCTGTGCCAGCGCGGGCGGTGCATCCTGCGCGACCTGCCGCAGCAGCGCGGTCGCTGCGGGGCCAGCCTGCAGCAGGCAGTGCTGCCAGGCGTCGGCCAGCGGTTGGCTGGCCTCATCCAGTTGGGGTGTGTCCACGTCGGTATCCAGCGGCGTACGGCAAACCACCGGTATCGGCAGCGCGGGTGTACGGTTGATGGGGGGCGAGTCGGCAGTTTAAGCGGCATGCAGCGTGCCTGCATCGATGGCAGGGCGGCGACGCCTGCAATGTTATAAACAGCGTAATAGTCTCCCGCGGCCACCGCGCGTAGCCTGACCGCATTGCACAGGAGCTTTGCCATGGGCCACGACCACGACCACCTGCGATCGGAAATCCGCCACGAGAAACCGTTGTGGTGGGCGCTCGGCCTGACCACCACGTTCCTGGTGGTGGAGGTGGTGGGTGCGTTCTGGACCAACAGCCTGGCCCTGCTGTCCGATGCCGCGCACATGGCCACCGATACGTTGGCACTGATGATCGCTCTGATGGCGGTGCGGCTGAGCCGGCGCCCGCCGGATGCGCGACGCACTTACGGCTATGCGCGGCTGGAAGCACTGGGCGCGATGATCAATGGCGCAATGCTGTTCGTCGTTGCCGGCTACATCCTGTGGGAAGCCATTGCGCGCTTCCGCCAGCCGCAGGAGATCGCATCGACCGGCATGCTGGTGATCGCAGCGATCGGCCTGGTCATCAACCTCATTTCGATGCGCCTGCTGCAGGCCGGCAGCGGTGAAAGCCTCAACGTGAAAGGCGCCTACCTGGAAGTGTGGGCCGACATGCTGGGCTCGGTGGCGGTGATCGTCGGCGCGCTGCTGATCCGCTGGACCGGCTGGAAGCCGATCGATCCGATCCTTGCCGTGCTGATCGGCCTGTGGGTGCTGCCGCGCACCTGGGTGCTGATGCGCGAAGCCATCAACGTACTGCTGGAAGGCGTGCCCAAGGGCACCGATGTGGCCAAGGTGCGCGCAGGCTTGAGTGCGCATTCCGCCGTGCTGGACGTGCACGACCTGCACGTGTGGGCACTGGCATCAAGCACCCCGGCGCTGACCGCGCACGTGGTGATGCGCGATGGCACCGACGCCGACGCGCTGCGCCGTGAACTGGGCGGACGCCTGCACGAGGAGTTCGGCATCGATCATGTGACCCTGCAGATCGAGGCTGACCACTGCGGCGAAGCGTGCGGGGAGCCGGCCAGGCACGAGCACGATCATGACCATGATGTACAGGGTCATCATGGCCACGTGCACCGGTAACAGATCCCGACTGGGTCTCGTCGGCTGGGTAGAGTCGCCTCTACCCGTCGACCCTACCCTCATCGCGGCGCGAGGCCAGGCGGTCGGCCAGGCGGGTTGGTTCGGGCAGGCGATAGCCGCGCAGCGTGCGCTGCACCCAGGCCAGCGCGGTATCGGCGCTGACCCGGTGGCCGCCCGCCACGAACAACGGCTTGCAGCGGGCCTTGCTGCGCAGCACCCAGCCCAGCTGTTCATCCCCCTGCAGCAGCCGCGCATGCGCGCCGGGCTCGGCACCGGGTTCTTCGAAGCGGCCGACCAGCTTCGACTTGGCCACGCCGATGCTCGGCAGGTCGGTCACCACGCCCAGATGTGATGCCACGCCCAGCCGCCGCGGGTGGCTGATGCCATGGCCATCGACGAACACCAGGTCCGGGGTGCGTGGCAGCTGCGCCAGCGCGGCCAGCAGGGCCGGCAGTTCGCGGAAGCTGAGCAGGCCCGGGATGTAGGGCATGACGGTGGGAATGCGGGCGATTTCCTGCGCCACCGGCTGCAGCGTGGTGGCATCGAGCAGCACGGCGGCCGCGCGGGTGATGGCGCCGTTGTCCTCGAAGCCCACGTCCAGCCCGGCCACCCAGCGCGGCGCGGCCAGCAGCCGGTCCTGGCGCTCGACGCGGCTGGCCAGCTGCACCTGGTGTGCGCGGGCGGCGGCGACGTTGCCTTGCCAATGGCCCGGATCGATCACGGTCTTCATCGGCCCGGAGCATGGCATGACCGCTGCCACGGCGCGGTGAGCGTGGCCGGGGCTACAATGTCCGCCTGCCTATCCTCGCGTTGGAGATCCTGCAGTGACCCGTAAACTCGTACTGTTGCGCCACGGCCAGAGCCAGTGGAACCTGGACAACCGCTTCACCGGCTGGGTCGATGTCGACCTGACCGACCAGGGCCGCAGCGAGGCCGCCAACGCCGGCCGCCTGATGCGCGAAGAGGGCCTGCAGTTCGACGTCGCCCACACCTCGGTGCTCAAGCGCGCCATCCACACCCTGCAGGGTGCGCTGGCCGAACTGGGCCAGGACTGGCTGCCGGTCAACAAGTCCTGGCGCCTGAACGAGCGCCACTATGGTGGCCTGCAGGGCCTGGACAAGGCCGAGACCGCCGCCAAGCACGGCGAAGAGCAGGTCAAGGTGTGGCGTCGTTCGTACGACATTCCGCCGCCGCCGATGGAGCTGGAAGATCCGGGCCACCCGATCCACGACCGCCGCTACGCCGGCCTGGACCGCAACGCACTGCCGGGCACCGAATCGCTGGCGACCACGCTGGACCGCGTGCTGCCGTACTGGCACGACGCCATCGCGCCGCAGCTGAAGGAGGGCAAGACCGTGCTGGTCACCGCCCACGGCAACTCGCTGCGCGCGCTGTACAAGTACCTCAACAACGTCTCGCGCGAGGAGATCCTCGAGCTGAACATCCCGACCGGCATCCCGCTGCTGTTCGAACTGAACGACGACCTGACCGTGAAGTCGTTCCGCTACCTGGGCGACCCGGAAGCCGCCCGCAAGGCCGCTGAAGCCGTGGCCAACCAGGGCAAGGCAAAATAAAGCACAAGGCCGGCGCAAGCCGGCCTTTCGCTTTTTGTAGAGCCGAGCCCATGCTCGGCTGCTGTTTGTAGAGCCGAGCCCATGCTCGGCTGCTGTTTGTAGAGTCGAGCCATGCTCGGCTGCTGTTTGTAGAGTCGAGCCCATGCTCGGCTGCTGTTTGTAGAGTCGAGCCCATGCTCGGCTGCTGTTTCCCCAGAGAGCCGCTGCACCGCCGTCAGCAGTCGTAACCCCAGTCTTCCACGGTCAGTGTGCAGCCCAGCAACGCGCCCAGTGCGGCCTGCTGCGCCAGCAATCGATCCAGCGCGGCCTGTTGGAACGTCTGGCTGCCCACGACCTCGATCATGCCCGCGTCGGCTGTTTTCACGAACAGCGTGACGAAGCCACTGCCCTTGGCCCGTTGCATGCTGCCGATGCCGGCGCCCAGCAGCGGAAGTGGCAGGACCAGGCTGCGGCCGTCCTGGCTGAAACCCGCGATTCCGTTTTCGGCTGCGGACCACGCAAGCAGGTGCCCCGCTGGAGCCTCCACGATCCGGGCCGCAAGGGGGGCGGGCAAGTGCCCTGGATCAACCAGGCCGGGGAGGGTGTAGAGCCGCAGCGCAGCGTCCGATGGCGTGGCGAGGGTAATGATGGTCATGGCAGGGCATGGTAACGGCCCGCATCTCCCCTGTGACCTTTGGCCGGTCCCCGGCATCGCCGCGCCCGCTACGCTGCACGATTCGCCGTCGGAGAGAGACTCCATGAACGTCCGCAACCTGGTCCCGCTGGGCCTGACCATCGCCATCGCTGCTTCGCTGGCCGCCTGTGGCAAGAACGAAATCGCGCCGGCCGCCACCGCCGATGCCAAGCCGGCCTTCGATCAGTCGCAGATCAAGACGCCGCTGATCTCGCTCAACAGCGCCGATCTGGACCCGTCCATTGCCGCCTGTACCGACCTCAATGGCTTCGTCAACAGCAAGTGGCTGCAGGCCAACCCGGTGCCGGGCGACCAGACCACCTGGGGCAGCTTCGAGATCCTGCGCGAGCGCTCGCTGGAAGTGCAGCACGCGCTGGTCGAGCAGGCCGCCGCCAGCCAGGCCAAGGCCGGCTCGGTGGAAGCCAAGATCGGTGACATCTGGAAGACCGGCAACGACGAAGCCAAGATCGAGGCCGCCGGCCTGGCGCCGCTGCAGCCGCAGCTGGACAAGATCGCTGCGCTGAACGACACCGCCGCCATCACCCAGTACCTGCGCGACAGCCAGGCCGAAGGCAAGGGCGTGCTGTTCTCGCTGTTCGGCAACGCCGACTACAAGGATTCGGCCAACGTCATCGCCTACGTCGGCCAGGGCGGCCTGGGCCTGCCGGAAAAGGGCTACTACTTCGACGAATCGCAGGCCAAGATCCGTGACGCCTACGTGGCCTACATCGCCCAGGTGCTGACCCTGTCTGGCATGGACGCTGCGCAGGCCGCCGAGCAGGCCAAGGCCGTGATGGCCTTCGAGACCCGCCTGGCCAAGGCATCGATGTCGCGTATCGAAATGCGCGACCCGGCCAAGCGCTACAACCCGCTCAGCGCTGCCGACGCCGACAAGCTGACCCCGAACTTCAGCTGGACCGCGCTGTTTGACACCCTGAAGGTGCCGGCCGCGCAGAAGTTCTCGCTGGCCCAGCCGGGCTTCTTCGGTGAAATGGACAAGATGCTGGCCGACGTGCCGGCCAGCACCTGGCAGGCTTACCTGCGTTTCCACACCATCGACGACGCCTCGCCGTACCTGAGCAGCCAGTTCGAGAAGGCCAACTTCGATTTCTACGGCACCACCCTGCGTGGCCAGAAGGAAATGCAGCCGCGCTGGAAGCGCGTGCTGGAATCGGTGAACGGTGGCATGGGTGAAGCCCTGGGCCAGCTGTACGTCGACGCCGTGTTCCCGGCCGAATCGAAGGTCGCCATGCAGCACCTGGTGGAAAACCTGTCGGAGGCGCTGAAGGCGCGCCTGGAGCAGCTGCCGTGGATGGGCGAGGAAACCAAGAAGAAGGCACTGGAAAAGTGGGCCAGCTTCACCCCGAAGATCGGCTACCCCGACAAGTGGCGTGACTGGGCGGGCCTGCAGACCAACGGTGACAGCTACCTGGGCAACATGCAGGCGGCACGCGCGTTCAACTACCGCTACATGCTGGACAAGATCGGCAAGCCGGTGGACAAGACCGAGTGGGGCATGACCCCGCAGACCGTCAACGCCTACTACAACGCGACCAAGAACGAGATCGTGTTCCCGGCAGCGATCCTGCAGGCGCCGTTCTTCGACGCCAAGGCCGATCCGGCGCTGAACTACGGCGGCATCGGTGCGGTCATCGGCCACGAGATGATGCACGGCTACGACGATTCGGGCAGTCAGTTCGCCGCCAACGGCAACTTCGACAACTGGTGGACCGACGGCGACCGCAAGGCCTTCACCGAGCGCACCGACAAGCTGGTCGCGCAGTTCGACGGCTACGAGTCGGTGCCGGGCGTGTTCGTGAAGGGCAAGCTGACCCTGGGCGAGAACATCGGTGACCTGGGCGGCCTGACCGTGGCCTACGACGCGCTGCAGATGGCCCTGAAGGAAGACCCGAAGGCGAATGTCGACGTCGATGGCCACAGCCAGGACCAGCGCTTCTTCATGAACTGGGCCACCGTGTGGCGCCGCAACTTCACCGATGGCGAACTGCGCGTGCGCCTGAACACCGATCCGCACGCACCGGCCAACTTCCGCGCCAACGGTGCACCGTCGAACATGCCGTCCTTCGCCGCTGCGTTCCAGTGCAAGGCAGGCGATGCGATGGTGCGCGCCGACGACAAGCGCGTCGTGATCTGGTAATCGATCGCACGTGATGCGTGATGCAGAAGGCCCGGCGAAAGCCGGGCCTTTTGTATGGCGGAACGGTGACCCGGTAGAGTCGACCGCTGGTCGACTATCGCGCGCAGCGCG
>NZ_JACVTT010000024.1:0-51562 GCF_016624665.1 Stenotrophomonas sp. S39
ATCCTTCCTGCAGGCGCCTTCACAAGATACCTGCGCATACTTTCAAAGATCCGGGAAGTGGCCTCAGCGCCGTTCCCGTGTGCTGCGAAGTTTCCTTCGTAGCGAGCCGCCCATTATGCCAGACTTTTTCAGTCCGTCAACACCTTCGTTCGATCATCTCGTTCGGCGGTGGTGGGCGCCCTGTTGTCGCTGAAGCCCTTGGTGGCGACCCCTGCGACGGGGGAGGAGAAGTATGCCCCCATCCACAGGGTTTGTGAAGGGGGTGTGGCGATTTTTTTCAACGGATGTTGCATCCGTTCATCCATCGCGCCCGTGGAGGCATATCGCGAAGAGCAGAAGCATAAGGAAGGGCCGGCTGGCGCCGGCCCTTCCTTATTTAGTGTCAGGCAACGACCAGGCGCACGCGGGCGAAGGTGCGCTTGCCGACCTGCAGCAGGCCTTCGAAGCCCGGCTGCAGCACCTGCTGTCCGTCCTCGACCACTTCACCGTCCACCTTGACCGCGCGCTCCTTGAGCTTGCGGTTGGCTTCGGAGTTGCTCGGGGTCAGACCGGCAGCAGTCAGCAGTGCGGCGATACGCAGGCCTTCGGCCGGAATGGCCACCTCCTGCAGCGGCAGCTGGGTGATGTCGCCCTGCCCGGTCACCGCCGCTTCCCAGCCGGCAATGGCCTGATCGGCCGCCGCGGCGTCGTGGAAGCGGGTTGCCAGCTCACGTGCCAGGCGCAGCTTGACCACGCGCGGGTTGAGATTGCCGGCGGCGACCTCTTCACGCAGCGAAACCGCTTCGGCCTGGCTGATATCAAAGGACAGCAGCTCGATCCAGCGCCACATCAGGGTGTCGTCGACCTTCATCGTCTTGGTGACGATCTCGATGGCCGGTTCGCTGATACCAATGTAGTTGCCCAGCGACTTGGACATCTTGTTGACGCCGTCCAGGCCTTCCAGCAGCGGCATGGTCAGCACCACCTGCGGCTTCTGGCCGTGGTGTTCCTGCAGGCCGCGGCCCATCAGCAGGTTGAACTTCTGGTCGGTACCACCGAGCTCGACGTCCGCTTCCAGGGCCACCGAGTCGTAGCCCTGCACCAGCGGGTACAGGAACTCGTGAATGGCGATGGACTGCTGGGCGGCGTAGCGCTTGGCGAAATCGTCGCGCTCGAGCATGCGGGCCACGGTGTGCTGGCTGGCCAGGCGGATCATGTCGGCCGCGCCCATCGTGCTGAACCACTCCGAGTTGAAGCGCACCTGGGTCTTGTCGCGGTCCAGCACCTTGAAGACCTGCTCCTCATAGGTACGGGCGTTGGCCAGCACGTCCTCGCGGCTGAGCGGCTTGCGGGTCAGGCTCTTGCCGGACGGGTCGCCGATCATGCCGGTGAAGTCGCCGATCAGGAAAATGACCTGGTGGCCAAGGTCCTGGAACTGGCGCAGCTTGTTCAGCAGCACGGTGTGGCCCAGGTGCAGGTCGGGCGCGGTGGGGTCGAAGCCAGCCTTGATCCGCAGCGGACGGCCTTCCTGCAGGCGCGCACGCAGATCCTCGATCTTGAGGATCTCGTCGGCACCACGGCCGATCAGGGCAAGGGCTTCTTCAATCGAGGACACGGTGACTACTCCCGGCTATGCCGTTTCTTGTGTGGGGTGTTAACGCCAAGTTAACCCATCCGGCTTCACAAAAGCCAATAGGCACAAGGGTTTGACGCGGTTTTCTCAGGTGTCTATGGTAACCGGCGATCAGGCCCGCGCTCCCGGGCCGCAGGAAAAAACCACTGATGCAAAATTCCGAACAAGGGCGCGCACGCAAGCAGCGCTTCCAGGAACGTCTCCACGTCCTGCACGACAACGCCCTGCACCGGAAGCTCAGGCAGCATCTCCCCGCCGCATTCAATGAACGCTGGACGCGTCGCCATTGGGTGCACGCGAGCCTGTTCGCCACCATCGGCGCCTTGGTGGCGACGATCGTGCCGGGTTTCTCGCACACCATCGATTCGCCCTACGCCGAAAGCCACACCAGCCTGGCCCTGCCCCTGCCGCCGCTGTCGCTGGCCCGCCAGCAGCAGACCCCGGGCGACAGCTGGCAGGTGCTGCGGGTGCAGCGCGGGCAGACCCTGAGCGACCTGTTCGACCAGGCCGGCATCCCCGCCACCACCCTGCACCGCGTGCTGGACCATCCGGGCGCGCGCGAATCGCTGACCAAACTGCGCCCCGGGGCCGAGATCGCCTTTGACATGCCGCTCTCGGGCGACCTGCGCAGCATCCGCTTCGACCGCGATGGCGACAACCGGGTGGAACTGAGCCTGGCCGGCGATGACATCAAGGAAAAGGTGACCAAGCGCGAGACGTCCACGCGCACGGTGGTCACCAGCGGCGAGATCACCAGCTCGCTGTATGCCGCGGCCCGCCGGGCCGGGCTGTCGCCGTCGGCGATCGCGACGATGACCGACGACATCTTCAAGTACGACATCGACTTCTCCAAGGACCTGCAGCCGGGCGACCGCTTCAGCGTGGTGATGGACGAGACCTGGCGCGAAGGCGAGAAGGTCGACACCAGCAAGATCCTGGCGGCGACCTTCACCACCGGTGGCAAGACCTACTCGGGCTTCCGCTTCGAGCGCGGCGGCAAGTCGGAGTACTACGACCTCAACGGCCGTTCGCTGAAGAAGAGCTTCATCCGCATGCCGATCCCGTTCGCGCGGCTGAGCTCGACGTTCGGCGCACGCAAGCACCCGGTGCTGGGCAAGATGCGCATGCACAAGGGCGTGGACTACGCCGCGCGCACCGGTACGCCGATCATGGCCGCCGGCGACGCCCGCGTGCAGTTTGCCGGCGTGCAGCGCGGCTACGGCAACGTGGTCATCCTCGACCATGGCCGTGGCCACACCACCCTGTACGGGCACATGTCGCGCTTTGCCAACATCAAGACCGGCCAGCGCGTGGCCCAGGGCACGGTGATCGGCTATGTCGGTTCGACCGGCCTGGCCACCGGCCCGCACCTGCACTACGAATTCCGCGTGAACGGCGAGCACCGCAATCCGCTGACGGTGACCATGCCGCCGCCGGAACCGCTGAAGGGCGCCGAGCTGGTGGCCTTCCGTGCGCAGACCGCGCCGGCCATGGCCCGTATCCAGGGCATGGAGAAGCTGATCTACGCCGAGGCCAGCCCGGCCCCGAGCAGCCGCGAGGCCGCGCCGACCGAGGTGGCCAGCGCCAAGGCCAAGCCTGGCAACAGCCACAAGCGCGGCTGACCCGCGCTGCGTTGACGAGGAAGGACGCGGCAGCCCAAGCTTGCCGCGTCCTTTTTTTATGCCCGCCATGAACACGACCGTCGACGTTGATGCCCCCCTCTACCTTGGCCTGATGTCAGGCACCAGCGCCGATGGCATCGATGCCGCGCTGGTGCAGTTCCCGGCCAGCGGCGGCTGCCGCTTCGTGCGTGGCCTGACGGCCCGCTGGGAGCCGGTGCTGCGCGCACGGCTGGTGGCGCTGGGCGAAGGCGGTCCGCTGGAGTCGCTGGAAGAGCTGGGCGATCTGGATGCGCGCATCGCGATCAACTTCGCCGCCGCCGCCAACCAGCTGCTGGACGAGGCCGGCGTGGACCGCCGCCAGGTGCGGGCGATCGGCTCGCACGGGCAGACCGTGCGCCACCGGCCGCTGGCCGACCCGGCCTTCACCGTGCAACTGGGCGATGGCAACCGCATTGCCGAACTGACCGGGATCACCACGGTGGCCGATTTCCGCCGCCGCGACGTGGCCGCTGGCGGCCATGGGGCGCCGTTGATGCCGGCCTTCCACCTGGCGATGCTGGGCACGGCCGGCGAGGACCGCGCGGTGCTCAACCTGGGTGGCATCGGCAACCTGACCCTGATCCCCCGGCAGGGCGTGCCGCGCGGCTTCGACACCGGCCCGGCCAATGCGCTGATGGATGCCTGGTGCCAGCGCCATACCGGCCGCACCTTCGACGCCGACGGGGCCTATGCGGCCAGTGGTGCGGTGGATGCACCGCTGCTGGCCAGCTGGCGTGCGGACCCGTGGTTCGCCCTGCCGCCGCCCAAGAGCACCGGCCGCGAGCAGTTCCACCTGGCCTGGGCCGAAGCGCGCATGGGCGAAGGCGAGTACGCCGCCGCGGATGTGCAGGCCACCCTGCTGGAACTGACCGCGGTGACCGTGGCCGATGCATTGCTGGCCCAGCAGCCGGAGACCCGCCGCGTGCTGGTCTGCGGCGGCGGCGTGCACAACCGGCAGCTGATGCGCCGGCTGGCGGCACTGCTGCCCGGCGTGGCGGTGGAATCCAGTGCCGTGCATGGGCTGGACCCGGAGTATGTGGAGGCGATGGGCTTTGCCTGGCTGGCACAGCGGACGATGGATGGGCTGGCCGGCAACCTGCCGAGCGTGACCGGGGCGAAAGGGCCGCGGATTCTCGGGGCGATCCATCTGGCGTGAGGTGATGCCATCGGCCGGGCGTGGCCCGGCGCTACCCCGTCCGCGCCATCCACGCGTGGTGTGGATCTACCGGAAGCCCTGCCCCGCCGGCATCGCCTGCAGAGCGGCGATCGCCGCTGACAGGGCGTCCACTTCGGGATCGCCGAAGCCGGAGCGGACCTCCAGCTCGCTGCTCAGCAGGCCCTGCTCGAGCAGCACCGAACAGGCCTGCTCGTGGCTCCAGCCGCGCGCCACGGCCACCCTTCGGATACGTTCATACAGCAGCGGGTCCACGTCCCGCAGCACTACATCGGCCATGCTCACTCCCCGTTCGCAAGGCACCGCCCCCTCGGCGCGTCCCGGGCGATCATCCCGCAGGTTGCGCAGTCAGGCAATCAGGGGGCGCTGCGGTCGTGGATGCGCGGCCACAGCCAGGCCAGCAGCAGCAGGGTCGGTACCACGGTGACCGCGCTGAGCATGAAGAAGGTGCTGTAGGAGCTGGCTTCGACGATATAGCCCGACACACCGCCGACGAACTTGCCCGGCAGGTTGGCCAGCGACACCAGCAGGGCGTACTGGGTAGCAGTGAAGTTGCGGTCGGTGAGCGAGGACATGAAGGCCACCAGCACGGTGCCGGCGAAGCCCTGGAACAGGTTGTCGGCGCTGAGCGCGGCGTAGAACGCCCACAGCTGGCCCGGGTTGTGCGCCATCAGCAGGAAGGCGAGGTTGGACAGGGCCACGCCCAGCGCCGCCACCAGCAGCATGCGGCGGAAGCCGAAGGCGGCCACGGCGATACCGCCAAGGAAGGCACCACCGATGCCCATCCACACGCCGAACAGCTTGGAGACGGTGGCGATGTCGGCCTTGTCGAAGCCCGAATCCAGGTAGAACGGGCCGGCCATCACGCCGATGACCTGGTCGGGGAACTTGAACAGCCCGACGAAAGCCAGCAGGCCCAGCGCCAGGGCGATGCCGTTGCGGGTGAAGAAGCTGGTGATCGGCTTGATGAAGGCTTCGGCGACGTCGATCCGGCGCTGCACGGCCTGCGCCGGGCGATCCGGTTCGCGGCACACCAGGGTGGTGATGATCGGCAGCAGCATCAGCCCGGCCATGGCCAGGTAGGCGACGATCCAGCCTTCGAACTGGGCCAGGTAGAGCGCGCCGGCACCGGCCAGGATCAGGCCGATGCGGTAGCCCAGCGTATAGGTGGCAGCCAGCGCGGCCTGTGCGGTTTCCGGGGCGATCTCGATGCGGTAGGCATCGACCACCGAATCCTGGGTGGCGCCGGCGAAGGACGCCACCAGCACCCAGGCCACCAGCGGCCACACGCCCTGTTCGGGGCGGACGAAGGCCAGCGCGACCAGGCCGATCAGCACCGCCACCTGCGACAGCAGCAGCCAGGAGCGGCGGCGGCCGAGGAACGCCAGCAGCGGGAACGCGTAGCGGTCCAGCAGCGGGGCCCAGGCGAACTTGAGCAGGTAGAAGAAGCTGGCCAGGCTGATCAGGCCGATGCTGCCCAGGTCCAGGCCGACATCACGCAGGCGGGTTGAAAGCGTCTGCGAGGCGATCAACAGGAACGGCAGGCCGCTGCCGAAGCCCAGCAGGGCCATGGTCAGGGCCGAGGGCGTGCCGAAGGCGCGCTTGATCCCGGCCCAGCCTTTGTAGCTGGGCTTTGCAGCGGCTTCGCTCACAGGTCGTAGTCCACGATGAACGGGGCGTGGTCGGAGAAGCGCTCGTCGCGGTAGATGGAGCAGCTTCGCAGGCGGTCACGCAGGCCGGGGGTGATGAACTGGTAATCGATGCGCCAACCGACGTTGTTGGCGCGGGCCGCGCCGCGGTTGCTCCACCAGGTGTAATCCTCGCCGGTGGGGTGCAGCAGGCGGTAGGCGTCGGCCCAGCCACGGCCGGTGGCCACGTCGGTGGCCTGGCCGTGGTCGGCACACAGGCCGTTGAGCCAGTCGCGTTCTTCGGGCAGGCAGCCGGAATTCTTCTGGTTGGACTTCCAGTTCTTGATGTCCAGCGCCGAGCGGACGATGTTCCAGTCGCCGCACAGGACGTAGTCGCGGCCGCTGCGCGCCCACTCCTCCAGGATCGGCCGCAGCCATTCCATCACTTCGAACTTGAAGCCCTGGCGCAGGTCGCCCGAGCTGCCGGACGGGATATAGAAGGAGACCACGCTGAGATTGCCGAAGCGGGCCTCGATGTAGCGGCCTTCGTCGTCGAACGGCGCCCAGCCCAGCGAAGTGATGACCTGGTCCGGCTCGCGCTTGCTGTAGATCGCCACGCCGCTGTAGCCCTTCTTGGTGATGGCGTCGCGGTAGAAGCAGTGGTGGCCGTCGGGGCGGAACATCGGATCGGTGAGCTGGTCCTCCTGCGCCTTGGTCTCCTGGATGCACAGAACGTCGGCGTCCTGGGCCCGGAACCAGTCGAGGAAGCCCTTGGTGGCGGCCGAGCGGATGCCATTGGCGTTGAAGCTGATGATGCGCATGCGGATGAACCTACGGCGGGAAACCGGGCAAGCATACCGGTTGCCCGGCGGCCCGCGCAGCCCGCCGGCCGGGCCCGGCAGGGCCTTCACAGGGGCCCAGGCGAGCGCGAAACGCCCAGCTGGATTAGGATTTGTGCTCCAAATGAAGACGAATCGAGTTTGATGAGCGACCACCGCCACCGTTTCCTGCAGCTGGCCCTGACCGCCGACGCCCTGCGCTTCGGCCAGTTCACCCTCAAGTCCGGCCGGCTGAGCCCCTATTTCTTCAATGCCGGTCGTTTCGACTCCGGCTCGCTGCTGTCCCAGCTGGGCGCCTGCTATTCGGATGCCATCGACGCCAGCGGCATCAAGTACGACGTGGTGTTCGGCCCGGCCTACAAGGGCATCCCGCTGGCCACCGCGATGGCCTGCGAGCTGGCCCAGCGTGGCCGCGACCTGCCGCTGTCGTTCAACCGCAAGGAAGTGAAGGACCACGGTGAAGGCGGCCAGCTGATCGGCGCCGACCTGACCGGCAAGCGCGTGCTGATCGTCGACGACGTGATCACCGCTGGCACCGCCATCCGCGAGGCCCTGGCCATCATCCGCGCTGCGGGCGGCATCCCGGCCGGCATCGTGGTGGCGCTGGACCGCCAGGAAATCGCCTCGGAAGCCGACCACCGCTCGGCGGCGCAGGCCGTGGCCGAAGAAGCCGGTATCCCGGTGATCGCCGTGGCGACCTTGGCCGACCTGCTTGATTTCGCCTCCGGAAACCCGGAACTTGTGGGCTACCGGCAGCCGCTGGAAGCCTATCGGGCCCAGTACGGCGTCCGTTCCGCACGCTGACCCAGGGGAAGGTCGCATGTTCCGAGTTCCTGCCATCGTTGCCACCAGCCTGCTGCTGGCGCTGCCGGCCAGCCTGCTGGCCCAGTCCGGCGCGCCGGGAAAGAAGCTGTACTGCTGGAACGAGGGCAAGGAGCGGATCTGCAGCGATTCGCTGCCGGCCGACGCGGTCAACAACGCCCGTGAGGAGTTCAATGCGAACAGCGGCGTGCGCAACGCGCAGGTACAGCGCGCGTTGACCGACGCCGAACGCGCCGCTGCCGCCACCGTGGCGGCGCAGGCGCAGCTGGACCAGATGGCAGCGCAGACCAAGCAGCGTACCGAGCAGGCCATGTTGTCGACCTACGGCAGCGAGGATGCATTGCGCAAGGTGTTCAACGAGCGCCAGGAGGTGCTCGACAACAACCTGAGCACCGCCCGCTACAACGTCACCAGCCTGCGGGATTCGCTGGTGACCCTGCTGGGGGCGGCGGGCGATCGCGAGCTGGCCGGCGGCAAGGTGGGCGACACGCAGGCCGAGGCGATCCGCCAGCGCCATGCCCAGCTGCAGGCACAGCAGCGCCTGCAGGCCAGCTTCGAGCAGCAGCAGGTGACGCTGAAGGCCGAGATCGACGCCAGCCTGCAGCGCTACCGCGAACTGAAAGGCATGGCCCCGGGCGGTTGAGGGCTGGCTGATCTGCCGTGGAGCCGAGCATGGGCTCGGCTCTACAACCGACGGCCTGCCGAGCATGGGCTCGGCTCTACAACGGGGCGGGCCACCGAATTTATGCACTCTTTACGCGCCGGCCCCGTCCGGCGCGTAGTGCGTTTATGGGGGGCAGGACGACGATGGCGGCCTGAGGTGGAGGGGTTCCACCAGGACGCATTTCCCATGTCCCCCTGGCTGTCGTTGTTCTGTGGCGTGCTGGTGCTGGTTGCCGCCGCCTATCTCCTTTATGTCGTGCTGCGGCCCGAGTCGTTCTGAGCGGAGCCTGCCATGACTGAGATGCTTGTGATTCTTGCTGCCAGCCTGCTGCTGGCCTGGCCGCTGGGCCTGTACCTGGCGCGTGTGATGCGTGGTGCGCCGATGAAGGTGGACGTGCTGTTCCACTGGATCGAAAAACCGCTGTACCGGCTGTTCGGCGTGGATGCCACGCGCTCGATGTCCTGGCGCGGCTACGTGCTGGCCTTCGTGCTGAGCAACGTGGTGGTGGCCGTGCTGACCCAGGCGGTGTTCATGACCCAGGCCTGGCTGCCATTGAACCCGGACCAGATCCCGAACATGCGCTGGGACACCGCGCTGCACACGATGATCTCGTTCCTGACCAACACCAACCAGCAGCACTACTCGGGCCAGGCGCAGCTGTCCTACCTCTCGCAGATGACCGGCATCACCGGCCTGCAGGTGGTGACGCCGATGATGGGCCTGGCGCTGGCGGTGGCAACGCTGCGGGCGCTGTTCGCGCGTGCGCCGCAGACCGTGGCGGCGCCCGCGGCCGGCGGCGACCGGCAGGTGCCGGTGGGCAACTACTACGTGGACGTGGTGCGCCTGTGCGTGCGCTTCCTGTTGCCGCTGTGCCTGGTCTGGACCCTGTTGCTGACCAGCCAGGGCGTGCCCTCGACGATGGCCGGCGGCCCGCAGGCCACGCCGATCGAAGCCAGCGCCGGCATGGCGCAGCAGAAACTGCCGCTGGGCCCGGTGGCGGCGATGGTCGCGGCCAAGCAGCTGGGCGCCAACGGCGGCGGCTGGTATGGCCCGAACAGCAGCTTCCCGCTGGAGAACCCGACCCCGGTGTCGAACCTGCTGGAGGTGGTGGGCATCCTGCTGATCCCGATGGCGGTGATCTTCATGATCGGTGCGTTCACCGGCCGACGCCGCTTCGGCGCCCTGGTGTTCAGCTGCATGCTCGGCATGTCGCTGCTGTCCACCGGCGCGATGATGTGGAGCGAGGGCCACAGCGCCAGCGCGGCTACGCCGCTGCTGATGGAAGGCAAGGAGGTGCGCTTCGGCGCCGACGGCACCGCGCTGTGGGCGGCAGTGACCACCCAGGTCTCCAACGGCTCGGTGAACGGCATGCACGATTCGCTGGCGCCGCTGAGCGGTGGCATCGCGATGGTCAACATGCTGGTCAGCGCGATCTGGGGCGGTATCGGCTGCGGCCTGCAGCAGTTCATCGTCTACCTGCTGCTGGGCGTGTTCCTGGCCGGGTTGATGACCGGGCGCACGCCTGAGCTGTTCGGCCGCAAGCTGGAAACACCGCAGGTGCGCCTGCTGGCCCTGCTGGTGCTGCTGCAGCCGATCACCCTGCTGGTGTTCACCGCGATCACCCTGGCCGTGCCCGGCCTTTCCGGCACGTCCAACCCCGGCTTCCATGGCATCAGCCAGGTCTTCTACGAGTACGTCTCGGCCTATGCCAACAACGGCTCGGGCTTCGAAGGGCTGGGCGACGCCACGCCGTGGTGGAACCTGAGCTGTTCGCTGGTGCTGCTGCTGGGCCGCTTCCCGCTGCTGATCATCCCGCTGGTGGTGGCTGCACAGCTGGCGGCCAAGCGCCAGGCGCCGGAGTCTGCCGGCAGCCTGCAGATCGAAACCCCGACCTTCGCCCTGACCCTGGTCTCGGTGATCGTCATCCTGACCGTGCTGCAGTTCATGCCGGCGCTGGTACTCGGCCCGATCGCCGACCACCTGAGCCTGGGACTGCACTAAGGACACCCTGATGAGTACCCACGCAAGTTCTTCCCGCAGTTCCCTTGTACCGCGCCCTGCCCTGCTTGATGGCGCCGGCCTGCGCCGTGCGCTGGTCGAAGCGGTGCGCAAGCTCGCACCGATGCACCTGGTGCGCAGCCCGGTGATGGCGGTGGTGATGGCCGGCACGATCGTCGCCGCCATCGTCACCCTGACCGGCAACGCGCCGCTGGGCTTCGGCCTGGCAGTGACCGCGATCCTGCTGGTGACCGTGCTGTTCGGCAATTTCGCCGAAGCCGTGGCCGAGGCACGTGGCCGCGGCCAGGCCGCATCACTGCGCCGGGCCCGCCAGGACCTGGTGGCGCGCCGCCTGGCCGGCCCGCAGCCGGGAGCCGCCGAAGCGCAGGTGCCGGCCGCCGAGCTGCGCCCGGGCGACCATGTGATCGTCAGTGCCGGTGAGCTGGTGCCGGCCGATGGCGAGATCGTGCAGGGCCTGGCCACCATCAACGAAGCGGCGGTGACCGGTGAATCGGCGCCGGTGCTGCGCGAGGCCGGTACCGACCGCTCCGGCGTGATCGGCGGCACCAAGGTGCTGTCCGACCAGATCATCGTGCGGGTGACCGCCGAGCCGGGCCACAGCTTCCTGGACCGGATGATCGCGCTGGTGGAAGGGGCCAACCGGCAGAAGACCCCCAACGAGGTCGCGCTGACCCTGCTGCTGGCAGCGATGACGCTGACCTTCCTGGTGGTGGTGGCGACCCTGCCGGCCATCGGGGCGGCCGTGGGCGTGCAGGTCGATCCGCTGCTGCTGATCGCGCTGCTGGTGTGCCTGATCCCGACGACCATCGGTGGCCTGCTGCCGGCGATTGGCATTGCCGGCATGAACCGTGCGCTGGCCGCCAACGTGCTGGCCAAGTCGGGCAAGGCGGTGGAAGTGGCCGGCGACGTGGACGTGCTGCTGCTGGACAAGACCGGCACCATCACCTACGGCGACCGCCAGGCCAGCCACTTCCATCCGCTGGCCGGCATCGACGCCAGCCAGCTGCGCGAAGCGGCACTGCTCTCTTCGCTGGCCGACCCGACGCCGGAAGGCAAGTCGATCGTGCGCCTGGCGCGTGAGCAGGGCTGCGCCACCGCCGAACCGGAGCAGGCCGACTACCTGGCCTTCAGCGCGCAGACCCGCATGTCCGGCGTTGACCTGGAACATGGGCGCCAGATCCGCAAGGGCGCGCTGGATGCGATCCGCAACCATGTGCAGGCGCTGGGCGGCACGGTGCCGGCCGAGCTGGCCGGGCGCGTCGAGCAGGTGGCACGCAACGGTGCCACTCCGCTGGTGGTGGCCGAGGGCCGCCACGTGCTGGGCGTGATCGAGCTGTCGGACGTGGTCAAGCACGGCATGCGCGAGAAGTTCGCGCAGCTGCGGGCGATGGGCATCCGCACGGTGATGATCACCGGCGACAACCCGCTGACCGCCGCGGCCATTGCCGCCGAGGCCGGCGTGGACGACTACATCGCCGAGGCACGCCCCGAAGACAAGCTGGCGCGCATCCGCCAGGAGCAGGCCGGTGGCCGCCTGGTGGCGATGGTCGGCGATGGCACCAACGACGCTCCCGCGCTGGCCCAGGCCGACATCGGCCTGGCGATGAACTCCGGCACGCAGGCGGCGAAGGAGGCCGGCAACATGGTCGACCTCGACTCGGACCCGGCCAAGCTGCTGGCGGTGGTGGAAGTGGGCAAGCAGCAGCTGATCACCCGCGGCGCATTGACCACCTTCTCGCTGGCCAACGACGTATCCAAGTACTTCGCGATCCTGCCCGCGCTGTTTGCCGCTGCGGTCCCGACCATGGCCGCCTTGAACGTGATGCAGCTGTCGAGCCCGCGCAACGCGGTACTGGCAGCGCTGATCTTCAATGCCCTGGTGATTCCTGCCCTGATCCCGCTCGCCCTGCGTGGCGTGCGCTTCCGCCCGGCCACCGCAACCGCGCTGCTGCGCCGGAACATGCTGGTGTACGGCCTGGGTGGCGTGCTGCTGCCGTTCGCGGCGATCAAGGCCATCGACCTCCTTCTTGTCCTGGTATCCGGCGCATGAACCGTTCTGTCTCCTCTTCCTCCCTGCCCCGCGAACACGCGGCCGAGGCCCGCGTGGCGCGCCTGCAGGACGATGCCACCTGGCGCCCGGCGATCGGCCTGGGCCTGGCCACCCTGCTGCTGGCCGGAGCGGTCTACGCCGGCATCGCCACCGGTTTTGCCGGCCTGAGCTACCCGACCCAGGCCGAAGGCAGCCTGCTGCGCGATGGCAGTGGCCAGGTGCGCGGATCGGCATGGCTGGCGCAGCCGTTCACCGGCGATGGATACTTCCAGGCGCGCCCATCGGCGGCCAGTTACGACCCGATGGCCGCGGCCGGTTCCAACCTGGCCCGCAGCAACCCGGCGCTGGCCGAGCGCGTGGCCGCCAGCACCGCTGCGGTGGCAGCGCGCGAGGGAGTGAGTCCGGCACAGGTGCCGGCCGATCTGGTCACCCAGTCCGGCGCCGGCCTGGACCCGCAGCTGTCGCCGGCTGCTGCGCAGGTGCAGGTGGCGCGCGTGGCGCGTGCGCGCGGCCTGCCGGTGGAGCGCGTGCAGGCGCTGGTGCAGGCGCACACCGAGGGCCGCCAGTGGGGCCTGTTCGGGCAGCCGCGGGTGAACGTGGTGACCCTGAACTTCGCCCTGGACCACGCTGCACGGGCACCGTGATGCCAGCCTGCACCGGCGGCGCGCACAATGGCGGCCATGACAGCAGCTGCGATGAATGATGCACGTACCCGCCAGGCCGATGCCCTGGTGGAAGGCCTGCAGCGCGAAGCCGGCGGCAAGCTGACGGTGTTCCTCGGCGCGGCGCCGGGCGTGGGCAAGACCTACACCATGCTGACCCGCGCGCAGGAACAGCTGCGCCGGGGCGTGGACCTGGTGGTGGCGGTGGTGGAAACCCACGGCCGCGTCGATACCCAGGCCCTGCTGGAAGGCCTGCCGCAGCTGCCATTGAAGGGCGTGGCCTACCACGGCCATGCCCTGCAGGAAATGGACCTCGATGCGGTGCTGGAGCGCCATCCGGCGCTGGTGCTGGTGGACGAACTGGCCCATCGCAACGCGCCAGGCAGCCGCCATGAACGGCGCTGGCAGGACGTGATGGAACTGCTGGACGCCGGCATCGACGTCTGGACCACGGTCAACATCCAGCACCTGGAAAGCCTCAACGATGTGGTGATGCGCATCACCGGCGTGCGGGTGAGCGAGACCGTGCCCGACGGCGTGCTCGACCGCCTGCATGACATCGTGCTGGTGGACCTGCCGCCGCGTGAACTGATCGCGCGCCTGCAGCAGGGCAAGGTGTACGTGCCCGAACAGGCTGCGCAGGCGCTGCAGGCGTTCTTCTCGCCGGCCAACCTGACCGCGCTGCGCGAACTGGCGATGCAGGAGGCCGCCGACCGGGTCGACAGCAGCCTGCGCGAAACCCGCGCCGCACGCGGCGAAGGCAACCTGCCGTTGCGCCGCGGCGTGCTGGTGGCCATCGATGGCGGCGGCCAGAGCGAATACCTGGTGCGCGTGGCGCGGCGCATCGCCGAACGCCGCGATGCGCCGTGGACGGTGGTGACCGTGCAGGGCCGGCGCCAGGACGAGGCGACCCGGCGCGAGATCGATGCGGCCTTCGCGCTGGCCCGGCGGCTGGGCGGCGAAGCCGAACTGCTGCATGGCTCGAGCATCGCCGATGCCCTGCTGGACCATGCCGCGCACAACGGCGTGTCGACGCTGGTGCTGGGGCGGACCCGCGAGCGGCCGCTGGCACGGATGTTCAACCGCACCCTGACCCAGCAGCTGATCCAGCGCGGCGCGCACTACGAGATCACGATCATCAGCACGCCGCAGGCGCGTGCGCGCGCGCGCCGCGAAGGCCTGCTGCCACCGATGCGCGGCATCAGCCACGAGCCGCTGCAGGCACTGCTGGCCACGGCGCTGGCCTGCGGCGTGGCGTGGCTGGGCGAACGCTGGGTGGGGATGGCCGACCTGTCGATGGTGTTCATCGTGGCGGTGGTGCTGGTGGCCGCACGCACCCGTGCCAGCGTGGCGGTGATGGCGGCGATCCTGTGCTTCCTGGCCTACAACTTCCTGTTCATCGCGCCGCGCTTCACCTTCGCCATCGGCGCGCGGCAGGGCGTGATCACCGTCTTCCTGTTCCTGGCGGCCGCGCTGGTGGCCGGGCGCCTGGCCTCGCGCCTGCGCATGCAGGTGATCGCCCTGCGCGCGGCCAACCGGCATGCGCGCGCACGCCAGCAGCTGGGCCGGCAGCTGGCCAGTGCGGCCGGCAACGGCGAGGTGGCGCAGGCCGGCCGGCTGGCGTTGGAACAGGCCATGGACGTGCCGGCCTGGCTGCGGATCGGCGCTGACACCGCCACCGGCGGCGGCGCCCAGCCTGGCGACACCGACCTGGCCGCCGCCGACTGGGCCCTGCGCCATCGCCAGCCCAGCGGCCGCTTCACCGATACCCTGGCCGGCGCGCAGTGGTGGTTCCTGCCGCTGCTGGATGGCGAAGACCGCGCCGTCGGCGTAGCCGGGCTGTACCTGCCCGGTGCGCAGGCCCGCCTGCTGCCCGAGCAGCGCCAGCTGGCCGAGGCCATGGTCGACGACATCGCCCAGGCCGCGCTGCGCACGCAGCTGGTGGCCGAACTGGAACAGGCCCACGTGAGCAACGAGACCGAGCGGCTGCGTTCGGCCCTGCTCTCTTCGGTGTCGCACGACCTGCGCTCCCCGCTGGCGGCGATGATCGGTTCGGCCGACAGCCTGGCCAGCTATGGCACGGCGATGGACGCGGCCGACCGGCGTGCGCTGCTGGACACCATCCTGGTGGAAGGCGAGCGGCTGGACCGCTACATCCAGAACCTGCTGGACATGACCCGGCTGGGCCACGAAGGGCTGACCATCCACCGCGACTGGATCGGCGTGGACGAGCTGATCGGTTCGGCCGCGCGCCGCCTGCAGCGCTACCAGCCCAAGGTGCGGCTGGAACTGGATATCCCGGCCACGCTGGCGCCGATCTGGGTGCACCCGGCGCTGGTGGAACAGGCGGTGTTCAACGTGATGGAGAACGCGGCCAAGTTCTCGCCGCCCGATGCGCCGGTGCAGGTGCTGGCGCGCGAGCTGGATGGCCAGCTGCGCATCGACGTGATCGATGCCGGCCCCGGCATTCCCGATGACGAGCGCGCGCGCATCTTCGACATGTTCTACAGCGTCGAGCGCGGCGACCGCGGCCGCCACGGCACCGGCCTGGGCCTGACCATCTGCCAGGGCATGATCGGCGCCCATGGCGGCAGCGTGCAGGCGCTGCCGGGACGCGACGGTCGCGGTACCCTGATCCGCATCACCCTGCCCCTGCTCAAGCCAGCCGCCCACGATGAGCCCGACCCCGATTGATGCCAGCGTGCCAGCCGCGCGCGTGCTGGTGATCGACGATGAAACCCAGATCCGCCGGTTCCTGGACATCAGCCTGCGCGCGCAGGGCTACCAGGTGCGCCAGGCCGCCACGGGCCAGGAAGGCCTGGACATGGCCGCCAGCGAGGACATGGATCTGGTGATCCTGGATATCGGCCTGCCGGACATGGAAGGCCACGAGGTGCTGGCGCAGCTGCGGCAGTGGAGCCAGGTGCCGGTGATCATGCTGACCGTGCGCGCGGGCGAGCACGAGAAAGTGCGGGCGCTGGATACCGGCGCCAATGACTACGTGACCAAGCCGTTCGGCACGCAGGAACTGATGGCGCGGGTGCGGGCGCTGCTGCGCACCCGCAGCGTGCCCAGCGATGGCACCCCGCCGGTGTTCGACGATGGCCACCTGCACGTGGATCTGGTGCGCCGCGAGGTGGCGATCGACGGCGAGCCGGTGGCGCTGACCCGCAAGGAATACGCGCTGCTGTCACTGCTGCTGCGCAATGCCGGACGGGTGGTGACCCAGCCGCAGATCCTGCAGGAGATCTGGGGACCGACCCACCAGCAGGACACCCACTACCTGCGCATCCTGGTCGGCAAGCTGCGGCACAAGCTGGGTGATTCGGCGCTGGATTCGCGCTACCTGTTCACCGAGCCGGGGGTGGGGTTGAGGTTCAAGGGGTGAGGCGTGCCGACCAACGGTCGGCACCCACCACACCGGTAGATCCACGCCATGCGTGGATGAACACCCATCGAAGTGCCGACCAACGGTCGGCACCCACCAAAGCGGTCGGCACCCACCAGGACGGTGGGCACCCACCAATATCGGTCAGAAGCCCAGCGGGGTGTCGCCCAGCAGGCCCTGCAGCTGGCTGCGGAACAGCGCCTGGATGCGTTGCAATGCGCCCTCGTCGTTGCCTTCGAAGCGCAGCACCAGCACCGGCGTGGTGTTGGAGGCACGTACCAGGCCCCAGCCGTCGGGGTAGTCCACGCGCAGGCCGTCGATGGTCGACAGGCGGCCACCGGCATACGGGTTGTCCTCCGACTGCGCCGCGGCCACCAGCATCGCCACCAGCGCATGCGGCGTGCCCGACGCCACCGGCACCTTCAGTTCCGGCGTGGACACCATGTCCGGCAGTTCCTCCAGCACCTCGTGCGGGGTCTCTTCGCGCTGGGCGAGGATTTCCAGCAGGCGGGCGGCGGCGTACAGGCCATCGTCGAAACCGAACCAGCGCTCCTTGAAGAAGAAGTGGCCGCTCATCTCGCCAGCCAGCTCGGCATCGGTCTCGCGCATCTTCGCTTTCATCAGCGAATGCCCGGTCTTCCACATCAGCGGGCTGCCACCGTTGCGCAGCACGTGGTCGGACAGCTTGCCGGTGCATTTCACGTCGTAGATCACCATCGCGCCGGGGTTGCGCATCAGCACGTCGGCGGCGAACAGCATCAGCAGGCGGTCGGCGTAGATGATCTTGCCTTCGCCGGTGACCACGCCCAGGCGGTCACCATCACCATCGAAGGCCACGCCGAGGTCGGCACCGAAGCGCTTGACCGTCTGCACCAGGTCTTCCAAGTTGGCCGGTTCGCTGGGGTCGGGGTGGTGGTTGGGGAAGGTGCCGTCGACATCGCAGTACAGCGGGATGACCTCGGCGCCGATCGCTTCCAGCAGCTGCGGGGCGAACGCGCCGGCCACGCCGTTGCCGGCGTCGGCCACCACCTTCAACGGGCGGTCCAGCTGCACGTCGTCGGCAATGCGCTGGATGTAGTCAGCCGCGACCTCGCGCTGCTGGTAGTCGCCCGGCGCAGCAGCCTGTGCCAGGCGGCCTTCGCTGATGCGCTGGTAGAGGTCGGTGATCGCGTCGCCGGACAGCGTTTCGCCGCCGATGACCACCTTGAAGCCGTTGTACTCAGGCGGGTTGTGGCTGCCGGTCACCGCCACGCAGGTGCCCGTGCGCAGGTGGAAGGCAGCAAAATAGACCAGCGGCGTCGGCGCCAGGCCGATGTCGATGACCGAACAGCCGGCGCGGCGCAGGCCCTCGGCCAGGCTGGCCGACAGCTCCGGGCCGGACAGGCGGCCATCGCGACCGACCACCACCTCGCGCAGCCCCTGTTCGAGGGCGACGGTACCGATGGCCTGGCCGATCAGCGCGGCGTTGCGCGCGTTCAACTCGGTGCCCACCACGCCGCGGATGTCGTAGGCGCGGAAGATGCCGGCCGGCAGATCCACCGGCGGCGGCGGCGGCACGGCCGGCGGGGTGCCGGCTCCGGCATCGTCCGCATCGGCGGCGGGTACTGCCGGTGCAGCCATCTGCAGGCTTTCGCGCAGGGTCGGGCCGTGATCGGCCTCGGCCGCAGCAGCACGACGCGCCGGCAGCGGCAGCGACTTCGGCAGGCGGCCCCGGCCCACCACCAGCAGCACGGCGATGAAGGCCAGCAGCAGCGCCACGATGGCACTGGGCAGGGCGCCCAGGCCCAGCGGGCCCGGCTGGATGTTGGGTGCGCTGGCGGTCAGCCGCAGCGGGGTGCCCTTGATCGGCCGCGCCATTGCCTCGGCACTGTCGGACAGGCTGGTGTTGCCCTGGGCAACGATGTCATGCGCGCCCTGGCGCAGCGACAGGAACCCACTGGATGGCGTGCGCAGCTGGTCCAGCGGGCTGGTCAGGCGCAGCAGCGGCTGCCGTACATAGACCACGGCCGGGCCCAGCGAGCCCAGCTGCACCGGTGCCGCCAGGCCGAGGCGGTTGCCACCGCCATCACGGACCACGCGCAGCCCCGGCTTGCCGTCGGCCAGGACCGACTCCAGCAGCGCCAGGCGGGCATAACCGAAGGTCGCGGCATCGGCGTAGGCGTCGGCCAGTCCGGCCGTCAGCACGTCCACCTGCTCCACCCCGGACCAGCTTTCACGCAGGGCCTGCGCGGCACCGGCGGCGTCGCCGGCCTGCAGTGACTGCTGCACGCGGTCACCCTTGAGATGCTGCTGCAGCTGCTGCAACTGGCCGGATGCGGCCTGCTGCACGCCCTGCACCGCCTCGTCGCGTACCTGCGCCAGCGTGTCCCCGCTGGCCTGCTGACGCCACTGCTGCACCGCGCTCCAGCCGAACCAGCCGGCCAGCAACAACAGCGCTGCACCGAGCAACGGCGCGTTGCGCCCCAATGACTGCTTCTGCCGTCCTTCCCCGCTGCCGCTCATCAGTTTCCCCCGTCAACGCACCCCGGTATGGCCGAATCCACCCGTTCCCCGCACGCTGTCGGTGAAAGTATCCACCACCTGCAGGCTGACGCGGGCAATCGGTACGACAACCAGCTGGGCGATGCGGTCGCCCGGCTCGATGGTGAAGGCTTCGCGGCCGCGATTCCAGACGCTGATCAGCAGCGGGCCCTGGTAATCGGCATCGATCAGGCCGGTGCCGTTGCCCAGCACGATACCGTGGCGGTGGCCCAGGCCCGAGCGCGGCAGGATCACGGCGCACAGGTTCGGGTCGCCGATGTGGATGGCCAGGCCGCTGGGCACCAGCGCGGTGTCGCCCGGCTGCAGGGTCAGCGCGGTTTCCAGCGCCGCGCGCAGGTCCATGCCGGCGCTGGCTTCGGTGGCATAGGCCGGCAGCGGCCAGCTGTCGCCGAAACGCGGGTCGAGCAGCTTCACCTGCAATGCCTGCAGGGGGGCCACCGGGGTGGATGTTGCCTGGGTCATGCCTGGAGTCTCCGCGCGATCAGCGCCAGCAGTTGTTCGGCCAGCTCGCGCTTGGAGGTGGCCGGGAATACCTGTTCGCCGTCCTGCCAGAAGGCAGTGGCGGCATTGTTGTCGCTTTCAAAACCGCCGCCGCTGATGCCCACCTGGTTGGCGATCACCAGGTCCAGGCGCTTGTCGACCAGCTTGCCACGCGCGTACTTCTCCACGTCGTGGGTTTCGGCGGCGAAGCCGACCACCAGCTTCAGCGACTGGGTCTGTGCGGCAACCTCGGCCAGGATGTCCGGCGTGCGCACCAGCTCGATCACCAGCGACTGGCTGTCGGCGGTCTTCTTCAGCTTCTGTGCCGCCACCTGGCGCGGGGTGTAGTCGGACACCGCGGCCGCGCCGATATAGATGTCCGCTGGCAGCGCATCCAGCACGGCCTCGCGCATCTGCGCGGCCGAGCGCACGTCCACCCGCTGCACGCCCGGCGGGGTCGGCAGCTGCACCGGACCGCTGACCAGCACCACCTGGGCGCCGAGGGCGGCGGCGGCACCGGCCAGGGCGAAGCCCATCTTGCCGCTGCTGCGGTTGCCCACGTAGCGCACCGGGTCGATGTCTTCATAGGTCGGGCCGGCGCTGATCAGCAGGCGCAGGCCCTGCAGCGCGCGGGTTTCCGGCGCAGCGGGCCGGGCGGCCGGGGCGGTGCCGCCCAGGCTGGCCAGCGCGGCGACGATGTCGCCCGGCTCGGCCAGCCGGCCGGGACCGGATTCGCCCTCGGCCAGCGGCCCGTCGACCGGGCCGATGATCTGCGCGCCACGCTGGCGCAGCAGGGCGATGTTGGCCTGGGTGGCCGGGTGCAGCCACATGCGGTGGTTCATGGCCGGGCACACGGTGAGCGGCGCGGTGCTGGCCAGGCACAGGGTGCTGACCAGGTCATCGGCGTGGCCCTGGGCCAGGCGTGCCAGCAGATCGGCGGTGCCCGGCGCGACCACGATGCGGTCGGCCCAGCGCGCCAGTTCGATATGGCCCATGGCCTGTTCGGCGGCACTGTCCCACAGGGTGGTACGGGTGGGCTGGCCGGACAGGGCCTGGAAGCTGAGGGGGGTGACGAACTGCTGGGCACCGGCGGTCATCGCCACCTGGACCAGGGCCCCGGCGTCACGCAGGCGGCGGACCAGTTCCAGTGCCTTGTAGGCCGCGATCCCGCCGCCGACGCACAACAGCAGTTTCTGGCCTTCCAGCGCGCGGGCCGGCGCGGGGAGGGCGTTGGGGGAATCAGCCACCTGGAAATCCTGTGCAAACGAGGGCGCTAGCTTACCCGATGGCCGGTAACGTCCCGGTACACAACGCACATAGCGCGCAGCTATCAGCAGATGGAGCTGCGACTACTTCATTTTCCGAATTGTCGCGCTGAGGTTTCAGAACATTCCTATACCTGTAACGGGTGCGGCTTCCGCAGAATCAATGCTGGCCCCCTCGGGTGCGCCATCTGCTATCCGAGGAGCCCACCGTGCCACCGCGCATCATCATCGCCGACGACCATCCGGTCGTACTGCACGGCATCCGCATCGTGCTTGAACGCCACAACATGTGCGTGGCCGGTGCCGCCTCCGACGGAGCGGCATTGCTGGATCTGGTGGCCCGCCGACCCTGCCATGCGGTGCTGACCGACCTGGCGATGCCCGGCACCGGGCCCGATGGCCCCGAACTGCTGGGCACGCTGCGGCACCGCTACCCGGCATTGCCCGTGGTGGTGCTGACCAGCGCGCGCCATCCCGGCCTGCTGGATGGCCTGCTGCGCGACGGCGTGCAGGGGCTGATCGACAAGCGCGCCGATTTCGCCGAACTGCCACGGGCCCTGCGCGCCGCCATTGCCGGGCGCACGTTCGTTTCCAGGCAGCTGCGCCGCCTGCTGGAATCGCGCGACCTGCTGCTGCAGCGGGTGCCCTGCGCGCCGTCGGCACGCGAACAGGAGGTGCTGGACCTGCTGGGCGACGGGCTGAGCGTGAACGCCGTGGCCGAACACACCGGCCGCAGCGCCAAGACCATCAGCCGCCAGAAGGCCGAGGCCATGCGCAAGCTGGGCCTGGACAACAACCAGGAGCTGTACGACTACCTGCAGGCCCAGCGCGTTTGAGGCATCGACTGACCGCCGCGGGCGGCAAACGCCGATGGCTGGCGCGGGCGGGGGCAGCGACCATGTGGCCATGCCCATCCATGACTGGCCCATCGACGAACGCCCGCGCGAGAAGCTGCTGACGCGCGGCCCCACTGCCCTGTCCGATGCCGAACTGCTGGCCCTGTTCCTGGGCTCCGGCTTCGGTGGCCGCGATGCGGTGCAGACCGCGCGCGACCTGCTCGGCAGCCACGGCCCGCTGCGGGTGCTGCTGGACCGCCCCGCCGCCAAGCTGGCCCGCCTGCCCGGGCTGGGGCCGGCTCGCAGCTGCACGCTGGCGGCCGGCCTGGAGCTGGCCCACCGCTACCTGGCCGCCGAACTGGCCCACGGCGAGAGCGTGGGCGACAACCCGCTGGCGGTCGGCCGCTACCTGCAGCACCGGCTGCGCGGGCAGGCGCGTGAACTGTTCCTGGTGCTGTTCCTGGACAACCGGCACCGCCTGATCGCCTGCGAGGAACTGTTCGCCGGCACCATCAACACCGCCCCGGTCTACCCCCGGGATGTGGTGCGGCGGGCCCTGCTGCACAACGCCGCGGCGGTCATCCTCAGCCACAACCACCCCTCCGGCGACCCTGAACCCTCCGGCGCCGATGCACGCATCACCGAGGAGCTGCAGCAGGCCCTGGCCCTGGTCGATATCCGCCTGCTGGACCACTTCGTGATCGGCGAGGGGCGGCCGGTTTCATTTGCTGAACGCGGCCTCCTGCCGCAGCTGCAACCGCGCCTGTTCGGATGACGCCGGGGCCCGGGGCGCCCGGCCGGCGGAGGCCGCGCGCGTTCACATGGGCAGGCCCCGGTCAGCGTACGCGCCGGCATCTGCGCTAAAATGGGCGATTCCGCCGCTCATTCTCACAGCAGGCCTCGTGAAAAATCTCCTCCGCGCCCTGATCAGCCAAGGCATCGAAGCCTTGCGCGCCAACGGCACCCTGCCCGCCGACTCCCTGCCGCCGGACTTCGTGGTCGAGCGCCCGAAGACCCGCGACCACGGCGACTTCGCCACCAATGCCGCCATGCTGCTGGCCAAGGCCGCGCGCAGCAACCCGCGCGCACTGGCCCAGGCGCTGGTTGAAGCGCTGCCGCGCAGCGAGGACGTCAGCAAGGTCGAGATCGCCGGCCCCGGCTTCATCAACTTCCACCTGGCCCCGGCCGCGTACCAGCGCGAAGCCGCCTCGGTCATCAAGGAAGCCCACGACTACGGCCGCAACCTGTCCGGCAATGGCCGCACGGTGGGCGTGGAGTACGTGTCGGCCAACCCGACCGGTCCGCTGCATGTCGGCCACGGCCGCGCGGCGGCGATCGGCGACTGCGTGGCCCGCGTGCTCGATGCCAACGGCTGGAACGCCAAGCGCGAGTTCTACTACAACGATGCCGGCGTGCAGATCGAGAATCTGGCGCTGTCCGTGCAGGCCCGCATCAAGGGCATCGCACCGGACCAGGACGGCTGGCCGGAAGGCGGCTACCGCGGTGAGTACATCGCCGACGTCGCCCGTGCCTACCTGGCCGGCGCCAGCGTGGACCTGGAAGGCACCATGGTGGTCGGCGCCAAGGATCCGGACGACCTGACCGCGATCCGCCGCTTCGCCGTGGCCTACCTGCGCAACGAGCAGAACCTGGACCTGGCTGCGTTCGGCGTCGACTTCGACATCTACTTCCTGGAAAGCTCGCTGTACGCCGACGGCAAGGTCGCCGAAGCGGTGGCCAAGCTGCAGGCCTCGGGCCACACCTACGAGGAAGGCGGCGCGCTGTGGCT
This sequence comes from Stenotrophomonas sp. S39, assembly GCF_016624665.1. Lineage (NCBI taxonomy): Bacteria > Pseudomonadati > Pseudomonadota > Gammaproteobacteria > Lysobacterales > Lysobacteraceae > Stenotrophomonas > Stenotrophomonas sp. S39. The sequence goes on from NZ_JACVTT010000024.1 coordinate 23,431, forward strand.
GCGCAGCACCGACTTCGGTGACGACAAGGACCGCGTGATGCGCAAGTCCGATGGCACCTTCACCTACTTCGTGCCGGACGTGGCCTACCACCTGTCCAAGTGGCAGCGCGGCTACGAGCGCGCGATCACCGAGCTGGGCGCCGACCACCACGGTTCGCTGGCGCGCGTGCGTGCCGGCCTGCAGGCCATGGAAGTGGGCATCCCGCAGGGCTGGCCGGAATACGTGCTGCACCAGATGGTCACCGTCATGCGTGGCGGCGAGGAAGTGAAGCTGTCCAAGCGTGCCGGCAGCTACTTCACCCTGCGCGACCTGATCGACGAAGCCGGCCGCGATGCGACCCGCTGGTTCCTGATCGCGCGCAAGCCCGATTCGCAGCTGACCTTCGACATCGACCTGGCCCGCCAGCAGAGCAACGACAACCCGGTGTTCTACGTGCAGTACGCGCATGCCCGCGTCTGCAGCCTGCTGCGCCAGGCGCAGGAGAAGGGCCTGGTGTACGACCAGGGCAACGGCCTGGGCAACCTCGGCCGCCTGGCCGACGACGCCTCGCTGCTGCTGATGAACGAGATCTCGCGGTACCCGGAAGTGGTGGAAGCGGCTGGCGTGGCGCTCGAACCGCACCTGGTGGCGCAGTACCTGCGTGAATTGGCGCACGCCTTCCACACGTGGTATCACGGGACGCCGGTGCTGGTGGACAACGCCACCGACCGCAATGCCAAGCTGACCCTGGCCTGCGCCGCGCGCCAGGTACTGGCCAATGGCCTCGACCTCCTGGGCGTCAGCGCCCCGGAAAAAATGTAAGTCTCAGGAGACGCAGTACACATGGCAGCACGACGCGGCAAAAGCCAGGCACGACGCAACAGCAGCAGCCAGGGCACACCCGGATGGGTGTGGCTGGTCGCGGGCGTGGCGATTGCTGCGGTGGTGTTCCTGGCGGCGCCGAACCTGTTCAAGGGCGAAGGCGATGGCTTCCTGCGCGCGGGACCGCAGCCGAACCCGAACGCGCAGCCGGCCCCGGTTGCCGATGCCGACAGCGATGTCGGCAGCCAGCCGGTGGAAGCACCGGCCACGCCGAAGCCGGCCGAACCGGCCAAGCCTGCAGCCACCCAGTACGACTTCTACACCCTGCTGCCGGGCAAGGAAGTGGAAATGTCCGACGCCGAACTGGCCGCCAGCACGCGCGCCGAGGAACTGCGCCGGGCCAAGGCCGAGGCGCAGCGCGCGCAGGCCGCACTGGAAGGCAAGCCGGTTCCGGCGGCTGCGGCTGCGGCACCGGCGGCGCCCCCCAGCGTGGCCACCGCCACCCCGGCCACCCCTGCCGCACGCCCGCTGCCGGCACCGCTGAGCGAACGCCCGGCCACGCCGTCGGCATCGGCGGCGGCACCGGCCAGCACCAGCACCGCTGCGACCACGCCGGCCGCACGTGCAGAGGCCGCGCAGGCGGCCGCTGCCGCACCGGCCGCTGCCGCCGACAACGCGCGCTACATCCTGCAGGCCGGCGCCTTCGGGGCGTCCGGCGATGCCGAAGCGACCAAGGCCAAGCTGGCGATGATGGGCCTGGCGGCACGGGTGGAATCGGCGCAGATCAACGGCAAGACCGTGTACCGCGTGCGCATGGGGCCCTACGGCAGCGCCGGCGAGCTGTCCGAAGCCAAGCAGAAGCTGGATGGCACCGGGCTGCAGGCGATGGCGATCAAGGCGCAGTGACGTTCTGCGGGACCGCATGAAGAAAGCCGGGCATTGCCCGGCTTTTTTTTGCTTCGGTAGAGCCGAGCCCATGCTCGGCTGCATTCAACGGCAGCCGAGCGTGGGCTCGGCTCTACAAGAAGCGATACGACGCCGGTCAGCCTTCGCGGGCGACCTGGAAGCCGGCGAACGACTGGCTGACCGGCATCAGTTCCAGGCGATTGATGTTCAGGTGCGCCGGCAGGGATGCCACCCAGAAGATCTGCTCGGCGATGTCCTCGGCGGTCATCGGGTTGGCGCCGGTATACAGCTTGTCCGAGGCGGCCTGGTCGCCATGGGTGCGGACCACGGTGAATTCGGTTTCGGCCATGCCCGGCTCGATCGTGGTCACGCGCACGCCGGTGCCGTGCAGGTCCGAGCGCAGCCCCAGCGAGAACTGGCTGACGAAGGCCTTGGTGCCGCCGTAGGCGTTGCCGCCCGGGTACGGGTATACGCCGGCCACCGAGGAAATGTTGATGATCGCGCCCTTGCGCTCGACCAGCAGCGGCAGCAGGCGGTGGGTCAGGGTCACCAGGGCGGTGATGTTGGTGTCGATCATGGTGGTCCAGTCCGACAGCTTGGCGTTCTGCGCCGGCGCCGTGCCCTGGGCCAGGCCGGCGTTGTTCACCAGCAGGTCGATATCGCCGAAGGCCGGCGGCAGCGCCAGCAGGGCGGCTTCCATCGCCACCGGGTCACGCACATCGAACACAGCAGCGTGCACCACGTCCTTGCCATAGCGCTCGACCAGCGGCTGCAGGCGTTCGCCACGGCGGCCGGTGGCGATCACCTTCCACCCAGCCTGGGCGAAGCGATGGACGGCGGCGGCGCCGAAGCCGGAGGTGGCGCCGGTAATCAGGACGGTGCGGGTCATGCAGACAACTCCGTGGGGAACCAGACCCCCATTCTGGCACCGTCGACCGATGCCTGCGTTGCCGGATCAGGCCGGGGTGCCCAGCCCGGGATCAGCGCAGGCGGAACACGCGTGCCTTGGGCAGGTCTTCGTCCACCTGCAGGAACCAGCGCCCGGCGATGCCCGGGATCACTTCGATCTGCGGTGCCTGCAGGGTCCTGCGCAGCTTCATCTGGCCCTTCATCACCTGCCACTGCTGGCCATTGTCGAGGGTGAAGACGGTGCCGGGTTCCCAGCCGGCGACATCGCCCACCACCCGCGCCGTGACCGGGCCTTCTTCCAGGCCCAGGTGCATGGCGGCCGGGGCCGGAACGTTTGCCGGCAGGGGCGCCGCCGGTCGGGTGGCCAGGGCTGCGGGGGCCGGCGCTGCGGTTTCCGCCTCGCGCATCACCCGGTTCAGCGCCTGCAGCTGTGCCGGGCTCAGCCCAACTTCGGCCAACTGGGCCGCGCTGAGGCGCTGTTCGACCGGCACGAAGCGGTCCTGGGCGGTGGCGGCGAAGCTGCTGGCAACCAGCAGGGCGGACAGGAGGAACCGGCGCATCGGCGAAGTCTCAGCGGAAGTGCGCACACTTTGCTACGACGGGATGACAGTCCGGTGACACGCGCCAGGCCGGTACAATGGGCCATGATCAACAACGATGTACTGCGCAGCGTGCGCTACGCGCTGGACCTGGGCGACCACCACGTGGTGACCCTGTGCCAGATGGCCGACCCGGCCTTCGTGGTCGATGCCGAGCAGGTGAAGGCCTGGCTGCGGCGCGACGACGAAGCGGGCTTCGAACCGATGAACGATGGCGCGCTGGCGCACTTCCTGGATGGCCTGATCGTGCACCTGCGGGGCCGCGGCGAGAGCCAGCCGCTGCGCGCGGTGGAAACCCGCATCGACAACAACCTGGTGCTGAAGAAGCTGCGCGTGGCCTTCCAGCTGCGCGACGTGGACCTGATGGAGATCTTCGCCAGCGTCGGCTTCAAGGTGTCCAAATCCGAGCTCGGCGCGCTGTTCCGCCAGCCCGGCCATACCAACTACCGGCGTTGCCTGGACCAGATGCTGCGCAACTTCCTCAAGGGCCTGAGCCTGCGCGTTCGCGGCTGAGCACGGCATCGACGAAGGCCCGCGCCGCCGGCGTGGGCAGGCGTTGCCAGGCCAGGTGCACGCGCCGGGTCGGGGTGGGCTGCAGCGGTATCCGCACCACCCCTTCAAACCCCTGCGCGATCAGCACCGGCACGATGCCCACCGCCAGGCCATGGCGGACGAAGCGCTCGATCAGCTCCATCTGGTTGACCTCGAAACGCACCGGGTGCGGCAGGCCGGCCGCGGCGAATGCATCGTCGGTCTGCCGGCGCGCGCCGGTCCCGCGCGCGAAATCCACCAGCGCCTCGTCCTGCAGCCGGGCCAGCGGCAACCGCGCCTGCCCGGCCAGCCGGTGCGTCGGCGCCACCACCGCCACCAGGTCCTCTTCCTGCAGCATCTGGTGGCAGACGCCATCCAGGCTGGCCGACGGTGCCAGACCGACCAGGGCGACATCCAGTTCGCGCGCCTGCACCTGCGCGATCAGGGTTTCGCTCTTGTCCACGCGCAGCTGGAATTCCACCTGCGGGTAGGCCTCGCGGAAGGTGGCGAGGATGGCCACCACGTCGATGTCGGTGAGCGAGGAAATCTGCCCGATCGCCAGCGTGCCGCGTACCGTGCCGGTCACCGCGGCGACATCGGCGCGCAGGTGGCGCAGGCTGGCCTGCACCTGCCGCGCATGCACCAGCAGCGCCTCGCCGGCCGGGGTGACCCGCACCTGGCGCGGCAGCCGCTCGAACAGCGGCGTCCCCAGTTCTGCTTCCAGATGCGCGATCTGGTGGCTCAGCGCCGACTGCACCACGTGGCAGCGCGCGGCGGCACGGGTGAAGTTGCCCTCCTCGGCCAGGGCCACGGCGAATTCAAGCTGCTTGAGGTTCACGGCATGCCGCCCCGCATCATCATCTGGTTTCCAGATGCCAAGGATGATGATGATTCATTTCCATCATCAATGCAGCAGGAGGACACTGTGCTCCCACGTTCTGGAATGCCCCGTGAGCCCGTCCCTCCCTCCCCTGCACCGCTGGCAGGTGCTGCTGATGTCGGTGGCCACCGGCGTGGCGGTTGCCAGCAACTACTACGCGCAGCCGCTGCTGCACACCATTGCCGATGCCTTCGGCGTGCCGTTCGGCCAGATCGGGATGGTGGTGACGGCCGCCCAGCTGAGTTACGCCGCCGGCCTGATCCTGCTGGTGCCGCTGGGCGACCTGTTCGAGCGGCGGCGGCTGATCGTGGTGATGAGCCTGCTCTCGGCCACCGGGCTGGTCATCAGTGCCTGTGCGCCGTCACTGGCCTGGCTGCTGGTGGGCACCGCCATCACTGGCCTGTTCTCGGTGGTGGCGCAGGTGCTGGTGCCGTTCGCCGCCACCCTGGCCGCACCGGAACATCGCGGCAGGGTGGTCGGCACGCTGATGAGCGGGCTGCTGCTGGGCATCCTGCTGGCGCGTACCGTGGCCGGCCTGCTGTCCAGCCTGGGCGACTGGCGCCTGGTCTATGCCATCGCCGCCGCCGTGCTGGTGCTGACCGCACTGGCCCTGCAGCGCGGGCTGCCGCGCTTCCACCACAGCGCCGGCCTGGGCTACTTCGCCCTGCTGCGTTCGATCGGCACCCTGTTCGTGCAGGAACCGGTGCTGCGCCAGCGCACCCTGCTCGGTGCCTGCAGCTTCGCCATGTTCGCCATCTTCTGGACGCCGCTGGCCTTCCTGCTGGCACAGCCGCCCTACGAATACAGCGACGCCACCATCGGCCTGTTCGGCTTGGTCGGTGCCGCCGGCACGCTGGCAGCGGGGCTGGCCGGGCGCATGTCCGACCGCGGCCAGACCGGCCGCGCCACCGCCATCGCGCTGCTGATGCTGCTGCTGTCGTGGCTGCCGCTGGGCCTGTCGGCGCACTCGCTGCTGGCGCTGCTGGCGGGCGTGGTGGTGCTGGACCTGGCCGCGCAGCTGCTGCATGTCAGCAACCAGAACCTGATCTATGCGCTGCAGCCGGAAGCACGCAACCGCCTCAACGCCGGCTACATGACCGGCTATTTCATCGGCGGTTCGCTGGGTTCGCTGCTGTCGGCGCAGGTCTACCAGCACTTCGGCTGGGCCGGTGTATGCGTGGCCGGTGCCGCGGTGGCCGTGCTGGCCCTGCTGCTGTGGCTGCCCGGCGCGTGGCGTGCGCGCCAGGCGGCCATCGCCCGCTAGAAGCTGCCCTGCAGGGCCAGCTCCCAGCGCCCGCCGGCATTGCCGGGGAACAGCCGGCGCGCGGCATTGTCGGTGTCATGCACGGTGGCCCGCAGTTCCCACGCAGGTGCCAGGGTGGCGATGGCGCTGAGCTGGCCATGCAGGTAGTCCGGGCCCTGTGCGTCGGCCAGCCAGTAGTGGCCGACGGCCGCTTCCAGGCGGAAGCGTTCGTTCAACGGCAGGCGTGCCCCCAGCTGTGCATAGGTGCCGCGATGGCCACCGGCCAGCGCATCGCTGGAATGGGCCAGCTGCAACCAGGCCCGCTGCTTCCAGCCGAGCGTGGCGCCCAGTTCGGTCCAGTCCAGTGCACGGCCGGTGCCCGGGTAGAGGTAGCGGGTGAGGTTGGCATCCAGGGTCCAGTCCTGCGCCACCGCGCCGGACCAGCCGGCCACCAGATCGAATTCACTGCGCGCGCCGCTGTCCGGGGTGAACGACACGTTCGATCCCCACACGCTGGCATACAGGCCTGAAGGCAGAGCGAGCTTCGCCCCGGCCTGCACCGCCGGGTCGCCGCCGGTCTGCGAGCTGCCGCGCCACACGTAATCGCTGGTCACCGCCATGTTGCCGCTGGCCTGCACCTGCGCCTGCGCGCTGCCGATGCCGAGCAGGCCGGCCACCAGTGCGGCCACGGCCGCGCTCATCCCCTTGCTGTCCACTGCGTGGTGTTCCTCGTCGAAGGCGGTCGCGCCGCCGGGACGGCAGTGTCGGCGGCAGCGCCGTAACGGATCGATGGCGCAGCCACGCCCAACGCGCAAATTCACCGTAAAGCGACCGGGCGCCGGCAACAGCCGGGGTATCATGGCCCCCTGTTTCCAGGAACCAACCGCGTGGACGCCATCCTGACCCCGGTATCGATCGGCGAGCTGATCGACAAGATCACCATTCTCGAGATCAAGGCCGAGCGCATCGACGATGCCGCCAAGCTGGCCAACGTACGCACCGAGCTGGACGGCCTGCTGCCGTTGCTGCAGCAGCAGCTGCAGGCGCAGCCGGCGCTGGGCGCGCTGCGCACCCAGCTCAAGGCCATCAACGAACGCATGTGGGACATCCAGGACCAGCTGCGCGACAAGGAAGCAGCGCAGGTGTTCGATGATGCGTTCATCCAGCTGGCCCGCGGCGTCTACGGCACCAATGGCGAGCGCATCGTGGTGAAGAACGAGATCAACCGCGTCGCCGGCTCGGCGCTGGTGGAAGAGAAGCAGTACCAGGGCGAGTAAGCCTGCGCTTCAACTGGCGTCCAGCAGGTGGCGGATGCGGAACAGCTCGCCATCGCTGCGGATGCCCAGCTTCTGGTAGGCCGTTTTCTTCTGCGTGCTGATGGTGCTGGCCGAACGCTGGAAGCGCCGTGCCACTTCCCCGGTGCTGCAGCCCTGCAGTACCAGCCGCAGCACTTCGCGTTCGCGCGGGCTGAGAGGCGTGAGCGCCAGCGCGGTCGCACGCTGCGTGTGCGATCGGTTGAGCTGCCTGTGCAGCTCCGGCGGCACGAAGCGGCCGCCCCGCGAGAGCGTGTCCAACGCGCGCAGCAGCGCGTCCGGCGAGGAAGCCTTGGAGATGAAGCCGCGCGCACCGGCCTGCATGGCCGTGGCCACCGTGCTGGCATTGCAGTGGGCCGACAGCACCAGCACGGGCAGGTGCGGGTAGCACTGGTCCAGCTCGCGCAGCAGGGCCAGGCCATCGCCTCGATCGCCCAGCGCGAACGCATCCACCACCAGCAGGTCCAGTGACTGCGGGTCTCGCTGCAGCTGTGCCAGCAGCCGTGCCGGGTCGGCATGACTGGCGCAGACCAGCACGCCGCTGTGCTGGCTCAACAGCACTTCCACGCCCAGCCGCAGCACCGGATGCGGATCCAGCAGCGCCAGGCGACGCGGCTGATCGGAAAGCAAGGGAGGTAGCGCAGGTAGCATTGCGGCGGTCCTGTTGCACAGCACCCACACCGTAGGTGCGCGCCGCCAGCAGCGGAATCCAATTTATTGCAATGCAACAGGCAAGCCGTTCAACGGTCACCTTTCATTCCGGTTCGCCAGAACGCAACAGGCCCGGCAATGCCGGGCCTGTCGATGCACATCCAGCGCACGGGCGCGCCGTGGTGCGATTACCAGCTGAAGCGCGGGCCGACGGTGTATTCCTTGTCGCCGTGGCGGTTCATCTTCAGCTCGCCGTTCAGGCCCCAATTCTGGTTCAGCTTGACCTGGCCACCCAGGCGGCCGTACCACTGGCCTTCCGGATTGACACCGTGCTTCTTCGAATAATCTTCGTAACCCACCAGGCCGTAGACTTCGGCGTGCGGGCCGAAGGCGGTGCGGATACCGGCTTCAGCGCTGTAGCCGTTGAAGTCCAGGCCGTGCTTCGGGTCGAACTTCTGGTAGGCGACGCGGGCAACGAAGTCGCTCGACGGGGCGATTTCAACGTTGTAGCCGGCACCGATCTTCCACTGGTCAACCTTCAGGTTGGTGTGGTCGATTTCCTGGCGGCTGTATTCACCGAAGGCATGGAAGTTCGGCAGGAAGCCATAGGAACCCTTCACGCCCCAACCGTCGGCCTTGATGCCGTCGACGTCGGTCTTGGCGTAGTCGGCTTCAGCGTAGTTGTAGGACAGGTTCTCGGCGGCCGAGGCAGTGAACGGCAGGGCAGCGGCCAGCGCCAGGGCAATCAGCGAATTCTTCATGGGGGTACACCTTTACTTTCTTATGTTGTGCAGCAGCGCCAGGGCGCCATCGCATCGGGAATGTAAATTCTCCGTTATTCGCCACAACGCTCCCTGAAAACAGCGACCTTCGCATTGCTGAATTTTTTGCCTTGATTCAGGCTCTTTCAGGCATACGCGCGCGGTCGCGAACGCAGCTCTGGCGTGATTGCCGCGTGTTGCCAGCACCGTTGTCGATTTCCCCCACGCTGGTTCGTCGGGTCATTGAAGGCCGTGCATGTGGCACGGCCCACCTCGGAGGCAAGCGATGAGTTACATCGATGGTTTCGTCCTGGCGGTGCCCACCGCCAACAAGGAAAAATTCCTCGCCCACGCGCGCAGCGGCGACGTGGTGTTCATCGAGTACGGCGCGCTGCGCGTGGTCGAGTGCTGGGGCGATGATGTGCCACACGGCAAGACCACCGATTTCTTCGGTGCGGTGAAGGCCACGCCGGAGGAAACGGTGGTGTTCTCCTGGATCGAGTGGCCGGACAAGGCCACCCGTGATGCAGGCATGCAGAAGATGATGGAAGACCCGCGGCTGGATCCGGCGAAGAACCCGATGCCCTTCGATGGTGCGCGGATGATCTACGGTGGCTTCATCCCGATCTACGAACTGACCGCCTGAGCACCGATGGCCGGGCGCGCGTGCTCAGCGCGCGTCCGTGTCATCACTTCCGGCCGCATGGCCGGCGCCCAGCGCGGCGCCGGCACCCAGGCCCATGCCACCCATGCCGCCGCCCATGCCGCCACCACCGCCGCGGCCGCCCTTGGCATCGCCGTCGTTGCGCCCCTTGCCACTGCCACCGCCACTGCCACCGGGCCGGGTGGGCCCCTGCGGTGGAATGCGCAGATCGCTCGGGATGGGCGCCAGATCGAGTGCCTCGCGCACGAAGTCGCGCAGCGATATCACCAGTTCGTGGGTGTGCACCGGCCGGCCCTGTGCCAGTTCCTCGGCGGCACGCGCGGCCAGGCGCACCTGTTCGTCGGTGCCCAGCAGCAGGATGTCGGACAGGGCGGCTTCGACCGCATCGCGGATGCGCCGGGCGCGGTCCGAGCGTGGCTCAGCGATGCCTTCGGCTTCTTCGCGCTGGCGCAGGTCACGGCGATGGGTGGGGTCCACGCCCAGTTCGCCGGTGAAGGAACCGCCCAGGGTCTTGTAGGCCGCCATCAGCGTGCGCAGGCGTTCGTTGATCTGCCGGTTCTCGCGCTCGCGGCGCTGCTGCAGGGTCTGCATCACCAGCAGGCGGATGCCCACGCCCAGCAGGGTGATGAGGACCAGGCCGGCCAGGGTGGACAGTACGCCCTGCCAGGAACTGAAATCGATACCGCGCATGCCCGGGGCTCCAGCGGGAAGAACCCGCATCTTGCCGCAATGCCTGCCCCTGGAATGCGAAAGGCCCTCCCGCCCGGGGGCGGAAGGGCCTTCTGTCACCGCGCGATTACTTGCGCTTGGCGACCTTGCGCACGGCCTTGGCCGGGGCCTTCTTGGCAGCGGCCTTCTTGGCCGGCGCCTTCTTGGCGGCAACCTTCTTCAGCGGCGCAGCCTTCTTGGCGACGGCGACCTTCTTGCCGACAACCTTCTTGCCGACAACCTTCTTGGCAGCAGCGGTCTTCTTGGCAACGGTCTTCTTGGCGACAGCAACCTTCTTGCCGACGACCTTCTTGGCAGCGGCGGTCTTCTTGGTGGCGACCTTCTTGGCAACGGCGGTCTTCTTGCCGACAACCTTCTTGGCGGCGACGGTCTTCTTGGCCACAGCCTTCTTGGCCACAGCCTTCTTGGCGGTAGCGACCTTCTTGCCGACAACCTTCTTGGCGGCCGCGGTCTTCTTGGCAACGGTCTTCTTGGCGACGGCAGCCTTCTTGGTGGCGGCCTTCTTCACGGTGGCGACCTTCTTGCCGGCAGCCTTGGTGGCGGCCTTGGTGGTCTTCTTGGCCGCAGCGGCCTTCTTGGTCACGGCCTTGCCGGCAGCAGCCTTCTTCTTGGCCACTTCCTTCTTCAGGGCAGCGGCTTCGGCCTTGGCGTTCTTCTTGGCCGTTTCCAGCTTCTGCTTCGCCTTGGCGACGGTCTTGCCGACCGACTTGGCAGCCTTGTCAGCCTTCTTGGCAACGGTCTTCTCGACCTTGGCCACAGCCTTCTTGGCCTTGGCAACGCGGGTACCGGCAGCCTTGGTGGCGCGCTTGACGGTCTTCTTGACCGACTTCACGGCGTCTTCGGCGGCGTGGGCGATGGTCTCGCCAACGTTGGCGGCGGTTTCTTTAACGTTCTCGACGGCGTCGGTCACGACCGACACACCATTACCGTTGCTCATGTTGCCCTCCTGGGGGCCTGGATTGTCAAAACGGGGCGATGCTATACCGACATTGTCCATCGTGGAACGGGGCGCACATATCCAATCGCATCGGATGCGACGGCCCTGGTGTAAGCGACAGCCAGTGCCAGGCCGACCTTCATTCAGAAAACCCCTTTATTTAAGTGCTACGCGATGATGCCCGCGTGTGCACCGGCATCCCGCCCATGGCGCTGCATGGCCCGTGCAAGAGATGCGCGGCAAGCGCCATGGCAACGCCAGGATGCGCCGAACTGCGCAAGTATCGGAACGTGTCGGCACGCGGCGGAGGCACGCCTGCAGGGTCGATATGCGCGTCGCGAGCCAGGCTTTTTTTCATGGGCCATTTATCCGGATCGCGACACACTCATTCAGCTTGTTCTACCGTATAGCCCTACGGCCCCACTCCACCGCCAGCGAACCGACTCCCATGCGACCGCTTCCCACCCTGCTCACGCTCGCAATCGCGGCTGCCTTCGGCGGCTTCGTCGCCACAGGCATCAACGCCCACCTGGACAACCGCGCCGATGCCGCGCCGCTTCCCGCCGCGCTGACGACCAGTGCCGCGTTGCCGGCCGCGGTTGCCGGGCAGGCGGTACCGTCGCTGGCGCCGATGCTGGAAAAGGCCATGCCGGCGGTGGTCAGCGTCAACACCAAGCAGGTGGTGCGGGTGCGCAATCCGTTCTTCAACGACCCGTTCTTCCGCCGCCTGTTCCCGGACGTGCCGCAGGAACGCATCAACGAATCGCTCGGTTCGGGCGTCATCATCGATGCCAGCGAGGGCCTGGTGCTGACCAACCACCACGTCATCGACAACGCCGACGACGTGCAGGTGACCCTCGCCGACGGGCGCACGGTGAAGGCCGAATTCCTCGGTTCGGACCGCGACACCGACATCGCCCTGATCCGCATCCCGGCGCAGAACCTCACCGACATCAAGCTGGGCAACAGCGACCAGCTGCGGGTGGGCGACTTCGTGGTGGCCATCGGCAACCCGTTCGGTTTCAGCCAGACGGTGACCTCGGGCATTGTCTCGGCGGTGGGCCGCACCGGCATCCGCGGCCTGGGCTACCAGAACTTCATCCAGACCGATGCGTCGATCAACCCGGGCAATTCCGGTGGCGCGCTGGTCAACCTGCAGGGCCAGCTGGTCGGCATCAACACGGCCAGCTTCAACCCGCAGGGCAGCATGGCCGGCAACATCGGCCTGGGCCTGGCCATTCCGTCCAACCTGGCGCGCAGCGTGGTCGACCAGCTGGTCAAGCACGGCGTGGTGGTGCGCGGCACGCTGGGCGTGGAAGCACAGAACCTGAGCGCGCAGATCGCCCAGGGCCTGGGCCTGGGTGAAACGCGTGGCGCGCTGATCACCCGCGTGCTGGCCGGTTCGGCCGCCGCTGCAGCCGGGCTGAAGCCGGGCGACGTGGTGGTGTCGGCCAATGGCCAGCGCGTGGACAGCGCCGAAGCGCTGCACAACGTCGAAGGCCTGGCCGCCGTCGGCAGCGTGCTGGCGCTGGACGTGCGCCGCGAAGGCAAAGCGGTGCAGATCAAGGCCACGCTGAAGGAACAGGCACGATCGGTCACCGGCGAAAGCCTGGACCCGCGCCTGACCGGCGCCACCTTCACCGACCTGCCCGAGTCGCTGCGCCAGTCCGGCGTGGGCGGCGTGCTGGTCAGCGAGGTCAAGCGCGGCAGCCGCGCGGCCAGCAACGGCCTGCAGCAGGGCGACATCATCGCCGAGGCCACGGTGGGCGAATTCGCCGACCTGGCCAGCTGGCGTGCCAACTTCCAGCAGCGCCCGGCCAACCTGGTGCTGCGCATCCTGCGCAACAATGGCCAGCAGCAAGGCCAGCTGGTGATGCGCTGATCGCCCCGCCGTAACACCCCCTATACCCGGCCGATGCTATTGCTGTACGCCCTATCGGCCGAACCCTTCGTTCGTCCCCCCATCGCAACAGGAGTGATTCGATGAGCCCCACCAATACCGAGAACCTGAAGGAACACCTGGGTGAAGCCGGTTCCCACCTGAAGCAGGCCGCCACCGCTGCCGGCGGTGCGATCAAGGGTGCAACCGGCGCCGCCGGTGACGAACTGCGCATCGGCAAGGCCAACGTCAAGGCCGAACTGTCCGACAGCGCGCTGTCCGGCCTGGCCGCTGCCGAATTCGGCGGTGCCGCTGCCAAGGAACAGGTCGACGCACTGATGGACAAGGGCAAGGACCTGGTCGACAGCGCCGCCGAGCTGATCCGCGAGCGTCCGCTGGCGTCGTTCGGCGTGGCCTTCGCCGCTGGCTGGCTGATCGCCAAGCTGGCCAGCAGCAGCGACAAGTAAGCTGCGGCGTGAGCGAAGAGACCACGCAAGCACCCGATCCGGCGGCGACCCCGCCGCTGGACGAGAGCATCCGCCAGGTCGGCGCGGCAGGTAAGGCCGCCGCCGATTCGGCCAGGAATTCGCTGCGCTCGCTGCGGCGGTTGGCTTCGGCCGACTTCGCCCTGGCCCGCAGCGCATTCGGCCGCGCCCTGGCCTGGGCCGGGGTGGGCATCGTCTTCGGGGCCTCGGCCTGGCTGCTGATGGCCGCCACCCTCATCGCCCTGCTGCAGAGCTGGGGCTTGAGCTGGCTGCAGGCCCTGCTGATCACCTCGCTGCTGAGCCTGGCCGTGACCGGCTATGCGATCTGGCGGGTGTCCTACTTCTTCCACCACACCGGCATGCATGCCACGCGGCGCCAGTTGTCGAAGTTGGGCCTGTTCGACGAACCCAGCGAAGACGACCCCGACGCCGAGGTGCAGATTCCGGAGGGCAAGCCATGAAGTTCGGCGCGCTGCAGCGGCGGGTGAAGCGCTGCGAACAGGTGATGGCCGTGCGCATGGCCGAAACCGAAGACAACTGGACCGTACTCAGCCAGGTCTGGCGGCAGGGCTGGTCGCCGCTGCGCATCATCACCGTCGGCCTGGCCGGCGGTTTCCTGGCCGGCAAGCTGGAAGTACCAGGCAAGGTGAACGGCGCACGCTGGCTGCAGATGATCGGCTCGGTATCGAACCTGTTTGCCAGTGGCCAGGCCGCGTTTGCCGCCGCGATGGCGGCACACGCGGCCGATACGGCTGATGAAGCCGCCGACCAGGCCGATGAGGCGGCCGAGCAGATGGCCCCGCAGGCCGCGGCCCGCCCTGCCCCGCGCGCGGCTGCCACGCCCGAACCGGAACTGCGCGAACCACAGCCGGCCGAAGCGGCCACCGACGTCTCCGAGCGTTGACTCGACACACCCGCCGCGTTGATCGCGGCGGGCTGATAATGGGCCTCCCTTCCCGGTTGGTGCGTCGATGAGCGAGTCCCTGCTGTCCCCTGCGGCACCCCGACCGGACAACGCGGCGCCCCTGCCGCCGCCGTCGCGCCCACGCGGGCCGATGTCGCTGGTGGTGCTGGCCACCCTCGCCGTGGCCTTCACCCTGTGGGCCGCGCAGGACATCATCCTGCCGGTGCTGCTGGCCATGTTCTTTGCGCTGGTGGGCAACCCGATCCTGCGTTTCCTGCGCCGGCTATGGATCCCTCGCGCGGTCGGTGCACTGCTGATCCTCGGCACCGGCCTGGGCGTGACCGCCTCGCTGGGCGTGCAGCTGATCGGACCGGCGATGGACTGGGCGCAGGAAGCACCGCAGCAGCTGCGCAAGGTCGCCCGCCAGGTGCAGGACCTGACCAAGCCGGTGCAGCAGGCCAACCTGGCGGCGGAGAACTTCGCGCGCGCGGCCGGTGGCGAGAGCAACCGCAGGATCCAGGTCATCCGCACCCAGCTGGACGACCCCTACCGCATGCTGACCCGGGCCCCCAAGCTGGCCGCATCGGTGCTGGCGGTGGTGCTGCTCACCCTGTTCTTCATGATCTATGGCGAGAGCCTGCAACGCGCGGCCATCGCGCTGTTCCCCAACCGCCAGCAACAACGGTTCACCACGGACATCCTGCGCTCGATCGAACGCGAGGTCTCGCGCTACGTGCTCACCATCAGCGTCATCAACACGCTGGTGGGGCTGGTGTTTGCCGGCGTGCTGATGCTGCTGGGCATCGGCCTGCAGGAAGCGCTGCTGTGGGGCACGGTGGCCGCGCTGCTGAACTTCGCGCCGTACGTGGGCCCGCTGATCGGCGTGGCGATGATGCTGCTGATGGGCTTCGTCGAGTTCCGCGACCCGCTGCAGGCCCTGCTGCCGGCCGCGGCCTACCTGGGCCTGCATACGCTGGAAGGGCAGCTGGTGACCCCGATCGTGCTGGGCCGGCAGATGAAGCTCTCGCCGCTGGTGCTGATCCTGGCCCTGATGGTGTTCGGCTGGGCGTGGGGCATGGTCGGCCTGCTGCTGTCGGTGCCGCTGCTGGTCTGCATCAAGCTGGTGCTGGCCCGCGTGGAGGGCATGCAGGGCTGGGCGCGGCTGCTGGAATGAAAGCCCCGGCGGGCAGGCGTAGAATGGCCGGGTGAAATTTCCAGTCCAAGCCATCACCCTCGACCTCGACGACACGCTGTGGCCGTTCGCGCCGATCGGCGCCCGCATCGACGTGGTCCTGCACGAATGGATGTGCGAGCACAGCCCCGCCACCGCTGCCATGTACCCGGTGGCGGCGATGCGCGAACTGCGCGAGCGCTCCTTCCGCGACAACCCGCACCTGCATTTCGACCTCAGCGCACTGCGCCGGCTGACGATCCAGGAGGCGCTGCAGAACAGCGGCGCCAGCCTGGACCTGCTGGAGCCGGCCTACGAAGTGTTCTATGCCGCACGCAACCAAGTCGAATGCTACCCCGACGCGCTGGAGGCGCTGGCGCGCATCGCCGCGCGGGTGCCGGTGGCAGCACTGAGCAACGGCAACGCCGACCTGGAGCGGATCGGCCTGTCGCATCTTTTCGCCTTCCAGCTGGGCGCGCGCGAACACGGCGCGGCCAAGCCGGAGGCCAGCATCTTCCATGCCGCCTGCGAGCGCTTGGGCGTGGCCCCGGCGCAGGTGCTGCACGTGGGCGACCATGTCGAGATGGACGTGGCCGGGGCGATCGCCGCTGGCCTGCGCGGTTGCTGGATCAACCGCGACGCCGCCACCTGGACCCATCCGCAGCTGCAGCCGGACCTGCAGTTCGACACCCTTACCGGCCTGGCCGACTGGTTGGACGCCAACCTTGATGCCGCCGACGAACACCGGAGTAACTGACGCATGAGCGAGATCACCGGCTTCACCGCCACTGCCACCGCCGCACTGCCGCTGCACGTGCTGGACCGCGACCAGTTCGCCCGCTGGAAGGCCGCCCAGCCGGCTGCCCGGCAGGCATGGCTGGACGCACAGGGCTTCACCGCCGGCGCCCACAGCGTGGCCCTGCTGCCCGGCGAGAACGGCCTGGCCGGTGCGGTGATCGGGGTGGGCGACCGCGCCGATGCCTACGCCTATGCACATGCCCCGCACGCCCTGCCCGAAGGCAGCGTGTGGCAGCTGGCCACCGAACTGCCGGCCGCCGAACAGGCGCTGCTGCAGCTGGGCTGGGGCCTGGGCAGCTACCGCTTCGACCGTTACCGCAAGCGCAACCGTGCACCGGCGCAGCTGCTGGCCAGCCCCGGCGCGGAAGTGGCCGACCTGATCGCCGCCAGCCTGCGCGTGCGCGACTGGGTCAACACCCCGACCGAGGACATGGGCCCGCAGCAGCTGGAAGACGCCGCGCGTGCGCTGGCCGACACCCATGGCGCGCAGGTCGAAGCGATCACCGGCGATGAACTGCTGAAGCAGAACTTTCCGGCCATCCATGCGGTGGGCCGTGCCTCGCACCGTGCGCCGCGCCTGATCGTGCTGCGCTGGGGCAAGGACAGCGACCCGGCGCTGGCGCTGGTCGGCAAGGGCGTCTGCTTCGACACCGGCGGCCTGGACATCAAGCCGGCCGACGGCATGCGCAACATGAAGAAGGACATGGGCGGCGCCGCCCACGCACTGGCCCTGGCCGGGCTGGTGATGGCCCAGAAGCTGCCGGTGCGCCTGACCCTGCTGATTTCGGCGGTGGAAAATGCAATCGGCCCCGATGCCTTCCGTCCGGGCGAGATCATCGCCACGCGCAAGGGCCTGAGCATCGAGATCGACAACACCGACGCCGAAGGCCGCCTGGTCCTGTGCGACGCACTGACCTTCGCCGGCGAGCAGAAGCCCGACCTGGTGCTGGATTTCGCCACCCTCACCGGTGCGGCGCGCATTGCCCTGGGCCCGGACCTGCCGGCGCTGTTCAGCAATGACGACACGGTGGCCCAGCAGTGGCTGCAGGCCGGCGATGAAACCCGCGACCCGGTGTGGCGCATGCCGCTGTGGCGCCCGTACCTGCGTTACCTGAGCAGCGGCGTGGCCGACCTGGCCAATGCCGGCTCGCGCATGGCCGGCTCGGTGACCGCCGCGCTGTACCTGGAACGTTTCCTGGAGAACGACCAGCGCTGGGCGCACCTGGACGTGTACGCCTGGAACGACGGCGAACGCCCGGGCCGTCCGGCCGGTGGCGAGGCCCTGGCCCTGCGTTCGGCCTGGGCGATGCTGAAGGCACGGTACGCCTGAGCCTGCGCGCTCCCCTGCCCCACCGGCCTGGCCGGTGAGGCGGCGGGGCGGCGGCACGCGCTCCACGGTAGAGTCGACTGTCAGTCGACTATCGCGCGCAGCGCGGGATTTTCCAGGGCCGGTCGGAGAGCAGTCGACCAACGGTCGACTCTACCGCTGCCGGGGCCGGGGCCGGGGCTGGCAAATCTGACGAAAAATTGAATTTCGGCCCCGGCCGGGTTCTGCGAGGATGTGCGGGTCGACCACCCACACGATCCGTGAAGGCAGGAACCCGACCATGTCGCTCTTCCGCTACACCCGCGCCGGCCAGACGCCCGGCGCACCGCGCGCCCATTCCCCGTTGCCCTGGATCACCCTGATCGCCTTGATCCTGGGCGGCGTCGCGCTGGCCTTCGCCTGGCTGGCCGGCTGGATCGGCAACCGCCTCACCGCGCAGCGCTTCACCGACACCATCGAAGCCACCGGCCCGGCCCACCCGGGCTTCCGCCGCGCGCACAGCAAGGGCATCTGCGTAAGCGGCTGGTTCGAACCCAGCGCGCAGGCACCCACCCTGTCCAGCGCGCGGGTGTTCTCGCAGGCCCGCGTGCCGGTGATGGGCCGCCTGTCGATCGGTGGCGGCGACCCGTACGGCGCCGACAACACCGCCCGCGTGCGCAGCATGGCCGTGCAGATGGTCAGCGACGATGGCCAGGAATGGCGGATGGCGATGAACAGCTTCCCGTTCTTCGCGGTGCCCGACGCCGAGGCGTTCTACGAGCAGACCCGCGCTTCCATCCCCGACCCGGCCACCGGCAAGCCCGACCCGCAGAAGATGGCGGCCGTGCTGGCCAGGTACCCCAGCGCGCAGGCCTTCCAGCAATGGGCGAAGACTGCGCCGTGGACCAGCAGCTGGGCCGACACCACCTACAACAGCGTCAACAGTTTCTGGTTCACCAACGCGCAGGGACAGAAGCGCGCGGTGCGCTGGCGCTGGCAGCCGCTGGCACCGGTGGTGGAGATGGATGCGGACACGCGCAAGCAGGCCAGCGTCGATTTCCTCAGCCAGGAACTGCAGCAGCGCCTGGCCAAGGGTCCGGTGCAGTGGAACCTGGTGGTCAGCACCGCCGCGCCCGGCGATGCCATCGACGATCCGTCCACGCCGTGGCCGGACACGCGCGACCAGGTGGTGGCCGGCGTGCTCAGCCTGGACCGCATGCAATCGCAGGAGGAAGGCGCCTGCGGCCAGATCAACTTCGATCCGTTGATCCTGCCCAGCGGCGTACGCGGCAGTGACGACCCGATCCTGGCCGCGCGCTCGGCCGTGTACTCGCAGTCCTTCAATCGCCGCGAACGCGAACGCGCCGCCGGCAACGTTGAACCGCCGAAGAAGGAGGCCGCACGATGAGCACCGGCAACGGCCACTTCAACCTGCTCGCGCGCATCCTGCACTGGACCATGGCGGTGATGATCCTGGCCATGCTGTTCGTCGGCGTCACCATGGTCGCCTCGCTGCACCTGCGGCCGATGCTGGTCGACCTGCACCGCCCGCTGGGCATCGCCATCCTCGTGCTGGTGCTGCTGCGCCTGTACAACCGCCTGCGCCACCGCCCGCCGCCGCTGCCGGCGGACCTGCCGGTGTGGCAGGCGCTGGCGGCCAAGGCTTCGCACTGGATGCTGTACGGGCTGATGCTGGCGATGCCGCTGATCGGCTGGGCGATGCTGTCGGCCGGCGGCTACCCGATCACCCTGTGGGGCGGCGTGCACCTGCCGCCGATCGTGCCGCACACTCCGGCGCTGTATGCGGCCCTGCGCAACGCGCACAGCCTGCTGGCGTATGTGTTGTTCGCCACGGTACTGATGCACGTGGGCGCGGCGCTGTTCCACCTGTGGGTGCGCCGCGATGGCGTGTTCCAGGCGATGGCGCGCGGAAAGGATTGAGCGACGCGAATCGGTAGCGCCCGAGCCCATGCTCGGGCGGCGGCGCGCAGCGACGAACAGCAGCCGAGCGTGGGCTCGGCTCTACAACAGTACGTGTTGGGCGTGTTCCAGGCGATGGCGCGTGGAAAGGATTGAGCAAAGCCGGCATCCGGTAGCGCCCGAGCCCATGCTCGGGCGGCGGCGCGCAGCGACGAACCGCAGCCGAGCGTGGGCTCGGCTCTACAGCCAGCCCTTCTGCCGGGCCAGCCGGTACGCCTCGATGCGGTTGGCCACGCCCAGCTTGCCGATGCATTCGGACAGGTAATTGCGCACCGTGCCGTGCGACAAGCCCAGCTGCTCTGCAATCTCGCTGGCCGTGCGGCCTTCGCCGGCCAGGCGCAGCACGCGCCGCTCGCGGTCGGTCAGCGGGTCGGCCTGCGACCACGCGTCCATCGCCAGCTGCGGGTCGATCGCGCGGATGCCCTGCTGGACCTTGCGCAGCGCGTCGGCCAGGTTTTCCGCCGGGGCGTCCTTCAACAGGTAGCCCAGCACCCCCGCTTCCAGCGCGCGGCGCAGGAAACCGGCGCGGGCGAAGGTGGTGACGATGACCACCTTGATCGGCAGTTCGTGGCGGGCAATGCGCTGGGCCAGCTCCAGGCCGGTCAGGCCGGGCATCTCGATGTCGGTCACCAGGATGTCCGGCTGCAGCTGCTGCAGCATGCGCCAGGCCGCCTCGCCATCGGCAGCGCTGCCGAGCACCTCGATGTCCGGTTCCAGGCCCAGCAGCGCCGACAGCGCGCCGCGCACCATCGCCTGGTCCTCGGCCAGCAGGATGCGGATCATGCTGCACCATCCTGTGCCAGCGACGCCGGCGGGACCGGCGGGGTGGCTGCCGCCAGCGGTACGCGCAGGGTCAACAGCGTGCCCTCGCCCTTGCCCGACTGCACCTGCAACTGGCCGCCCAGCGCAGCCACGCGCTCGCGCATGCCGCACATGCCGTTGCCCTCGGCCTGCAGGCCGCCCCGTCCGTCATCGCGTATCTGCATCACCAGCTGCCGTCCTTCCTGCATGAACTCCACCCGTGCCTGGGTCGCCTGCGCATGGCGCACGATGTTGGTGGCCGCCTCGCGCAGCGCCAGCGCCAGGCCGCGCTCCACCTCCACCGGCATCGGCGGCGGCACCGTGTAGTGCAGGTGCACCTGCTGGCATTCCAGCAGCAGCCGCGCCGAAGCCAGCTCGCCGGCCAGATCGCTGGCGCGGATGCCGGTAACCGCGCTGCGCACCTGCGCCAGCGCTTCGCGGGCAATGGCCTCGGCCTCGCCGATCTCCTGCCGCGCACGCGCGTCATCGCGGTCGTACAGCTTGCGGGCCAGTTCCAGCTTCAGCGTGATCAGCGACAGCGTGTGGCCCAGCAGATCGTGCAGGTCGCGGCCGATGCGCTCGCGCTCGGCCGTGGTCGCCAGCCGCCGCACTTCCTCCTGCGACAGCTGCAGGGCCACGTCGCGCTGCTGGCTCAACGCCTCCACGTTCACCACCAGGCCGACGATGAAGGACACCGCCGGCATCCACACCAGCGCCTGCCACGGGTAGCCGAAGTACAGCGCGGCGGCGCAGAACACGATGTTCAGTGCGGTCAGCTGCAGCAGGTACATCCACCAGCCACTGCGCCCGCTCATGCGCATCATCACGCAGCCGAACACGAAGTAGCTCAGGCCGGACGGATACCAGGGCAGCAGCACCAGCGACAGCGCGACCATCGCCAGCGCATAGCGCGGGCCGTGGTGGCGCGGCGCCAGCATCACCCGCGCATACAGCAGCAGGAACAGCGGATAGCTGGCCAGGGTGAGGAACAGCCAGCGCAGGGTGAAGCCGTTGCCCAACGCGGGGGTGAGGAAGATCCACACCGACCAGAGCAGGTGGATCGCACCGCTCCACGGCGATTTGCCCCGCCGCAGCAGGTCGGCCACGGCCGAATCCGGCGCGGGGCGCAGCAGCGACGCAAGCCGGTTCGATGGCACGGGCGGATCCAGGCGGGAACGTTCGCTGCCGATCATGCCAGTTCAGCCGACCCGGCGCAGGCGACGGCGCGCCAGCAGCAGCGCCGCCACGGTCACGCCCAGCAGCACCAGCAGATGCCCGGCGATGCTGCCCACCGCCGGCTGCCCCACCACGGGCAGTGCCAGCTGGGCCAGGTGCCAGGTCGGCCACAGCGGTGCCATCGTGGAAAACAGCTTCGGCAGCGCCGACAGCGGCAGCCACAGCCCCGACAGCAGGGCCAGCGGCAGGTACACCAGGTTGACCATCGCCGGTGCCGCGCTGGCACTGGCATGGCTGCCAATCAGCAGGCCGATGGCGCCCAGCGGCAGCGCTGCCAGTGCCGCCACCGCCAGCAGCTGCAGGATCTGCTGCGCCTGCAGATGCACGCCGCCCAGGGTGCAGGCCACGGTGACCAGCAGCCCGGCCACCAGCAGCGCAAACAGCACCGCCATCGCCAGCCGCGCCAGCAGGGGCGCTGCGGCCGGCATCGGCAGCGCGCGCTTCAGGGTCAGCAGGCCACCCTCGCGGTCCAGCGCCAACTGCACGCCGAAGCCGAACAGGGCCGGTGCCATCGCGCCGAACACACAGTAGGTGGCCAGCAGGTACAGCGGCGCATGGCCACGCCCCAGCAGCACGCCGAACAACAGGTAGAACAGCACCGGGAACAGCAGCGAGGGCACGGCGAAGGCCGGCGTGCGCCAGGCCCGGCGCAGTTCGGCCTGCAGCTCGGCGATGTAGGGGCGCAGGACGGCACGCAGGGATGGGCGCGGCGCAGCGAGGGAACGGGTCACGGTGTTCATGCAGCCTCCCGGGTCATGTCAAGGAAGGCGTCGGCCAGCGCCGCGCCCTGTACTTCCAGTTCCTGCAGCTGCGCATCGGCGGCCAGCAGGCGGGCCACCACCGGTTCGGCCGGGCTGGCCAACAGGTGCAGGTGCGCGCCATCGCGCTGCACCTGCTGCACGCCCGGCCAGCGCTGCACGTCCTCCACCGCCAGGCTGCTGCGGCAGCGGATGCGGCGCGGCCGGTCGGCCAGGCGCAGTTCGGCCAGCGGCGCATCAGCCAGCACGCGGCCCTGTTCCAGCACCACCACCTGCTGTGCCAGTGCTTCGGCTTCCTCCAGGTAATGGGTGGTCAGCAGCACGCCGCAGCCTTCGGCCACCAGCTGCCGGATCGCCTGCCACATCACCTGCCGCGCCTGGATGTCCAGGCCGGTGGTGGGCTCATCCAGGAACAGCACGCGCGGGCGGCCGCACAGCGCGATGGCGAACTGCACCGTGCGCTGCTGGCCACCGGACAGCTTCCCATAGCGACGTCGGGCCAGATCCTGCAGTCCGGTGCGCTGCAGCACCTCCGCCAACGGCATCGGCGCGGCATAGCAGGCGCTGGCCTGTGCCACCAGTTCATCCACCTGCAGCATCGGCGGCAGGCTGGTGCTCTGCAGCATCACGCCCAGCCCCAGGCGGCTGGCGCGCTGCTGCGGATCGCCACCGAGCAGTTCAACCTGCCCAGCATCGGCGCGGCGCAGGCCCAGCAGCACGCTGATCGCGGTACTCTTGCCAGCACCGTTGCGGCCCAGCAGGGCCAGGACCTGGCCGGCACGCACCTGCAGGTCGATACCCTGCAGTGCGGCATGGCCGGCGTAATGCACCTGCACCTGGTGCAGGCGGGCCAGCGGGGCCGTAGTGGGAGCTGCGGTCGGATCCATCGGTGCGGTACCGGTAGCGGGGACGTTGCCATCCTGTGCCGCGCCGGTCACGTTTCGCAGTGGCCGCCGTCAGCTCCATCGGGTGACAGCTGTCACTGCCATCCCGCCCCGTGCCACCTGCATGCTGCGCTGCACGCTTGTCCACCGGAACCGCCGCTGTCGCCCTTCCGGCCATATCCGCCCGAACGCCTGTGATGGAACGCAATGAACGCTTCTGCCGAGCTGTTGAAGGAACTCCGCATCGACCGCAAGAACCCGCCACCGTCCTCCGGGGATGGCCCGGGCGGCCGCCGCTGGCTGTGGATCGCCCTGGTCGTCATCGTGCTGCTGCTGGCCGGCGGCGCCTTCCTGCTGTTCGGCCGCGAGCCGGCGCCTGAGGTCGAGACCGCACCGGCGGTGGCGATCCAGCAGGGCAGTGCCAGCAGTTCGGTGCTCGATGCCAGTGGCTACGTGGTGGCCCGGCGCATGGCCACGGTGTCGGCCAAGATCACCGGCAAGGTGCGCGAGGTGATGATCGAGGAAGGTATGCGGGTGGAGGCCGGCCAGATCATGGCCACGCTGGACCCGATCGATGCCGATGCACAGCGCAGCCTGTCCGCGTCGCAGGTGCAGGCGGCGCGTGCGCAGGTGGCCGGCCTGCAGGCGCAGCAGCGCCAGGCCGCCGCCGAAGCCAGCCGCCTGCAGGCACTGGTGGGCCAGCAGCTGGTCTCGCGTTCGCAGTACGACCAGGCCGTGGCCCAGCGTGACAGCGTGCGTGCACAGCTGGATACCGCCCAGCGCAACGTCAAGGTGGCCAGCGACCAGCTCGCCATTGCCGACCTCGGCGTGGACAACAACATCGTGCGCGCGCCGTTCTCCGGCGTGGTCACCGCCAAGGCCGCGCAGCCGGGCGAGATCGTCTCGCCGCTGTCGGCCGGCGGCGGCTTCACCCGTACCGGCATCGGCACCATCGTCGACATGGATTCGCTGGAAATCGAAGTGGAAGTGGGCGAAGCCTTCATCGGCCGCGTGCAGCCGAAGATGCCGGTGGAAGCCACGCTCAATGCCTACCCGGAATGGAAGATCCCCGGCGAGGTGATCGCCATCATCCCCACCGCCGACCGTGGCAAGGCGACGGTGAAGGTGCGCGTCGCGCTGAAGGTGAAGGACCCGCGCATCGTGCCGGAGATGGGCGTGCGGGTCAGCTTCCTGGAGCAGGCGCAGCCGCAGGCCGCCGCCAGCAGGCCGCAGGGCGTGCGCGTGCCGGCCACCGCCGTGGTCGAGCGCGAAGGTGCCAGCGTGGCCTTCGTGCTGGGCGATGCCGACCGCGTGCAGCAGCGCACCGTGCAGGCCGGCCAGGCGATGGGCAAGGACCGCCAGATCCTCAAGGGCCTGAGCGCGGGTGAACCGGTGGTGGTCAACCCACCGCAGACCCTGCGCGATGGCGCCAAGGTGCAACAGAAACAAGCGCAGTAACGACCAGGCGCCCGCGTGGCGCCGCCGGCAGCACCGTTCGACGCACGCCTGCGGCTACCGCAGGCGCAGTGCCCCGTTTCCCGCCTTCCGTGGAGAACCACCCATGTCGACCCTGGTTTCACTGCGCAACATCACCAAGACCTACCAACGCGGCCCGGAAAAAGTGAAGGTGCTGCACGGCATCGACCTGGACATCGCCAGCGGCGACTTCGTCGCGCTGATGGGCCCGTCCGGGTCGGGCAAGACCACCCTGCTCAACCTCATCGGCGGCCTGGACAACCCCAGCGGCGGCGAGATCAGCATCGAAGGCGAGCGCATCGACCAGATGAGCGGCGGCCAGCTGTCCACCTGGCGCAGCCACCACGTCGGCTTCGTCTTCCAGTTCTACAACCTGATGCCGATGCTGACCGCGCAGAAGAACGTGGAACTGCCGCTGCTGCTGACCCACCTCAGCGCCGCCCAGCGCAGGCGCAATGCCGAGATCGCGCTGACCCTGGTCGGCCTGGCCGACCGCCGCAACCACCGCCCCAACGAACTGTCCGGCGGCCAGCAGCAGCGCGTGGCGATCGCCCGCGCCATCGTCTCCGACCCGACCTTCCTGATCTGCGACGAACCCACCGGCGACCTCGACCGGCAGTCGGCCGAGGAGATCCTGGGCCTGCTGCAGCAGCTCAACCGCGAACACGGCAAGACCATCATCATGGTCACCCATGACCCGAAGGCCGCCGAGTACGCCACCCACACGGTGCACCTGGACAAGGGCGAGCTGGCCGACGCCCCGCTGGCCCACTGACGGAGGCCCCGGCGATGAAATACTTTTCCCTTGTCTGGGCGCAGCTGTTCCGCAGCCGCACCCGGACCCTGCTGACCCTGCTCTCGGTGGTCGCCGCGTTCCTGCTGTTCGGCATGCTCGATTCGGTACGCGTGGCATTCAACTCCGGCGGCAGCGTGGAAGGTGCCAACCGCCTGGTCACCGCATCGCGCCTGTCGATCACCCAGTCGCTGCCGATCCGCCTGGAAACGCAGATCCGCCAGGTCGACGGCGTGCGCGACGTGGCCTATGGCATGTGGTTCGGCGGCATCTACCAGGACCCGAAGAACTTCTTCCCGAACTTCTCGGTGTCGCCCAACTACTTCGATGTCTACCGCGAACTGCAGATCGACCCGGCGCAGCTGGAAGACTGGAAGCAGACCCGCACCGGTGCCATCGTCGGCGAGAGCCTGGCCAACCAGTTCGGCTGGAAGATCGGCGACACCATCCCGCTGCAGGCCACCATCTTCCCGCGTGGCGGCAGCAATGACTGGCCGCTGGAACTGAAGGGCATCTTCCGTTCCAAGGACCGCGCGCAGGCGGGCAACGAAGAGCGCCAGTTGATGATGAACTGGAAGTACTTCGACGAATCCAACGACTACATCAAGAACCAGGTGAGCTGGTACACGATCACCCTGGACAACCCCGACCATGCCTCGCGGGTGGCCCAGGCCATCGATGCGATCTCGGCCAACTCCGACCACGAAACCAAGACCCAGACCGAATCGGCGTTCCAGCAGGCCTTCGTCAAGCAGTTCGCGGATATCGGCATGATCGTCACCTCGATCATGGGCGCGGTGTTCTTCACCCTGCTGCTGTTGACCGGCAACACCATGGCCCAGGCCGTGCGCGAGCGCATTCCCGAACTGGCCACGCTGAAGACCCTGGGCTTCAAGGATGGCACCGTGCTGACGCTGGTGATGGTCGAGTCGGTGCTGCTGATCGGCCTCGGTGGCCTGATCGGCATGGGACTGGCCGCGCTGGTGCTGCCGGCCATCGCGCCGAAGAGCATGGGCATGCTGCCGCCGCACGTACCCACACCCACCTGGCTGGTGGGCGTGGGCCTGATCGTGGTGATCGGCATCGTGGTCGGGCTGCTGCCTGCGCTTCGGGCCAAGCGCCTGAAGATCGTCGATGCGCTGGCCGGCCGCTGAGGAGGACTTCCAATGAACAAGCTCAAGAAGTGGCTGGGCAACGCGCTGACCGTGCTGCTGCTGGCGGTGGGCCTGGTGCTGTGGATCGGCCTGCCATGGTTTGGCGTGCTGGCCGTGGCCGTGCTGGTGGCGCTGTGGCTGCTGCTGACCCGCAGCGGCCGCCTGGCCCTGGCGGCCACCCGCATCGGCATCGCCAGCCTGCCGCAGCGCTGGGGTGCCTCCTCGGTGATCGTGGTCGGCATCGCCGGCGTGGTCGGCGTGCTGGTGGCGATGCTGGCGATGGGCGAAGGCTTCCAGGCCACGCTCAACAACACCGGCGATGACACCACCGCCATCGTGCTGCGGGGTGGCTCGCAGGCCGAGACCAACTCGGTCATCACCCGCGAACAGGTACCCACGCTGTCCACCCTGCCCGGCATCAGCCGCGATGGCGAAGGCCGGCCCCTGCTGTCGCCGGAACTCTCGCAGGTGGTGAACCTGGTGTCGCGGGCCGATGGCACCGACGTCAATGCGCAGTTCCGCGGCGTCGGCCCACAGGCGTGGGCAGTGCATGACAAGGTGAAGATCGTGCAGGGCCGCAAGTTCGCCACCGGCCTGCGCGAGATCGTGGTCGGCCAGGGTGCGCAGGGACAGTTCCGCAATCTGGATGTCGGCAAGACGCTGACCCTGGGCAACCAGGCCTGGACCGTGGTGGGTGTGTTCGCCACCGGCGACGCACATGATTCGGAGCTGTGGACCGACGCCGATACGCTGGCCACCACCTACCAGCGCGGTGCATGGCAGTCGATCAGCGTGCGCACCGATGGCAAGGCCGGCTTCGAGCAGTTCAAGGCGGCGGTGGCTGCCGACCCGCGCCTGAAGCTGGACGTGGAAACCACGCGCGCCTACTACAGCAAGCAGGGCGGCGGCCTGACCACGCTGATCGACATCCTCGGCAAGGTGATCGGCACGATCATGGCAGTGGGCGCGGTGTTCGGTGCGCTCAACACCATGTATGCCGCCGTGGCCACGCGTGCACGCGAGATCGCCACCATGCGCGCGATCGGCTTCCGCGGCCTGCCGGTGGTGACTGCGGTGATGCTGGAAACCATGCTGCTGGCGCTGCTGGGTGGCTTGCTCGGCTGCGCCGTGGCCTGGTTGTTGTTCAACGGGTACAGCGTGTCCACCATCGGCAGCAATTTCAGCGCGGTGGTGTTCAAGTTCCATGTGTCGCCGGAGCTGCTGTGGAATGGGCTGAAGTGGGCGCTGGGCATCGGCCTGGTCGGTGGCCTGTTCCCGGCACTGCGCGCGGCGCGCCTGCCGATCACCACGGCGCTGCGCGAAACCTGATCGGCGCGCGGGCGTTTGGAATGATGGATGTGGAAGGGCGAAGCGAAGGCTTCGCCCTTTTTTGTTGGGCGTCATCCACGCATGGCGTGGATCTACCGGTGCCTTGTCCACGCATGGCGTGGATCTACTGGTGCCTCATCCACGCATGGCGTGGATCTACCGGTGCCTCATCCACGCATGGCGTGGATCTACTGGTGCCTTGTCCACGCATGGCGTGGATCTACCGGTGCCTCATCCACGCATGGCGTGGATC